>JAILIJ010000206.1 GCA_024695315.1 Bacteroidaceae bacterium | reverse complement strand
TGTTCAACAATAGCAGCTACATCGTCAGCTTCGGTAAATACGGACATCTCTATGCTCTTTCCCTCACTTCTGCTCTTATTACTTCCTCCGCAGAAATCGAAAATATATGCTGCTATGCCGTTCATGGCCAAAGTTTGTGCGTATGCTTCTGTCTCATGGTAAGACGAATTGTATCCATGTGCCAGTATTGTGAGTGGCATCTTGCCCTTTACATTATTAGGCATATACAATTTACCATAAATATTTTGATTCTTATGATTTGTACAGTGCACCTCCATTACACAGAATGGATTATTCTCAAAGTTCTTTTTACTATCCTTTGAGCGCATAGTCCATTCAGGAAAATCCACTAATTTGTTTTTGAGGAACACTTCGCTGTCTGCTGCTCTATTTTTAAGCTGCCAGTTAAGCCATTTCGTCATCATTCGGGCAAAACTTCCACCATACATTTGATCGAAATCACCGCCATGTCCTGCTGTGAGATGATTGGCAAAAGCTGCGAAAACATGATTGATTCGTTCATAATCTATGACGGCATTTCCGTATGCAATATCGCTTTCACCGCCTGGCATATAGAGTATTGGAGCATGGAGAGACTCCAAAGATTTAGCACTTGCACCGGACATTTCGATATTACCCATTCCTGAGTTTACCATTATAGTAGTCTTTACTCGACTATCGCTGCTGGCAACGAGAGCTTGAGCTCCGCCACATGACTGTCCTGCAACTGCAATCTTGTTTGGGTCTACACATCCGTAGTATTCGCTTCTTTTCTTGCTTGACTGAGTAACAATCCAGTCCATTGCATCGAGCATTTGCTTATTAGGCGATTTGTTTAATTTGCGGTCGTCAATGCGGTTCTGCATACTACCCAATGCTATGATGATATATCCTTGTGATGCAACCTCATTCAACATTCGTTCATGAGGCAAAGAAGTGTCATTACATCCGCCATTTGCCCATACAAGAACTGGAAGCGCTCCCTCCTTTTGTACTGCGGCTTTCATGTCCACAGGTTTGTAGATCACGGCATCCTTAAAGCTCTTTTCTTCGCGAGCTTCTGCTTTGTAGCTACCGCTTCCGCCGTTATCAATAATATTATGTCTTGTTTTTCCTTGAATTGCTCCTGTTGGCATAATAAGTGTGAACAGAAGTGCTGCTATAATCTTTTTCATATTGTTTGTTATTTTTCGATAAAACCATCCATTATTACTGTTGGAGCTGCATTATGGTCAAAAGCTCCAAGTTTATAGCCTCCAGGCATACATTGTGGTTCCCAGTAAAACACACCTCTGCAATGTCCGTTGGTTTCGGTTTGTGACTCTTTGATTACTCGAGTGAGCTGTCGACGTCCTTCTTCCATTACTTCAGGATGCTTTTCATCCACTTCGTATCCAGTTTCTACGATCATTACGTCACATTTATATTTCTTACTAACGTATCTTATGTTAGCCATGCAGTCGGTTATGATTTGATCGGCATTTAGTTCAGGATGACCTTCCATAGCCCAATAAGGGTAGAGTGACATACCAATCATATCGAATTTACCGCCATATTTGACTATTGTGTCCAAATTCTGGTCGTAGATACTCTGCTTATGACCACGGTCGAGGTGTACGATAACTATTGCTTTTGGAAATACTTCCTTTACGGCGTCATAGCCTGCACGGATGAAACCAGCATATTGTTGTGGCTCAGTTTTGATATGTCCCATGCTCTCGGTAACTGTAGTATTGCCTTTTTCGTCTTTGATCTCAAATCCGCGCTCATCCGTTTTTACGTTCCATAACATTCCGTTGGTAGTCTCATTACCAACTTGAACCCATCGAGGAGTAATATCGTTTTCTTTTAGTAAAGTCAGTACTTCTATAGTGTGATTTCGTACATCCTGTTTCATTTCTTCGAAGGAATGGCCTAACCAAGCCTTTGGTATAGGTTGTTTTGCAGGGTCAGCCCAAGAATCGCTATAGTGGAAATCGACCATTAAGTCCATGCCCAATTTTTTTGTTCTCTTTGCGATTTGTAGCAATTCGTTTTTGTCACATCCTCCCCATCGCGGATTAACCCATACTCGCATTCGTATCGCCCCGATTTGATAATCGTTTTTGAGCATTTCAATACACTCGCGTTCATTACCATTACGGTCATGAAACTTTGTTCCTCTCTTTTCCTGTCCAAGGAGAAAACCTACATCGGCTCCTTTTACGAAGTCTTTTTGCAATTTCTGAGCCGACAAGAAGCATGTTTGCATCAGCAGAAGTGCAGTAATTAATGTTTTGTTCATAGTTGATTATGTCTAATTATTTTTCTCGGTTTCAAAATTATCAAAAATACCCTTATTCATTTATAAATTAAAGGTCAAATGATAACACAAATATACCATTTCTTGTTTTTTGTTACAGGAAGACAAAATTATGTTTCATGTAAAACTATGATACAGTGATATTTTATGTGTTTTCATTTATATGTTATTCCTTGTAGTCGGCTTTCTTAATTGTAGGATGCTATATATGTATATAAAAAACTTGATATACAATGGTTAAGTGGAAGTAGAAAAAAATAATAAAAAAAATCTCTTTTTTTTGTAACTTTCTTTTTTTTCATTCGTCTACAATATAGAGAGGCCTAATAAAAGACCTAGTAAAACAATAAAAAAGTAAAGAATGGATTATAAGTACATAGAACAATTATTAGAACGCTATTTTGCATGTGAGACAACATTGCAGGAGGAGCAGATTCTTCGTTCTTTCTTCTCACAAGAAGATGTACCTTCCCATCTTTCTAAGTTTGTGGAAATATTCCGTTATGAGTCTGAAGCATCTAACATTAATCTTGGTGAAGACTTTGATACAAAGATGATGAAGCTCATAGAGAAAGAAAGCGGTACTAAACCACGAATTGTCAGCATACGAAGCAGATTTGCGCCATTGTTTAAGGCCGCTGCTATTGTTGCTATAGTTTTGACAATAGGAAATGCAGCAGAACACTCTATAGGAGCAGATCATTCTAACGGGGTTGATAATGTTACAGCCATAAATCCTTATATAAAGAGTGATGAAATTTCTGCGGCAATCAAGGTGAAAGATAACTCACAGGCTGAAATGAAATCAGCAAGTGTATCATCTGATTCACTTTTGATAAATAAAACTGATTAACTTTTGCTTTACATATATTAAACTAATCGATGCTTAACTAAAAACCAATGGTGAATGCTGTGAAGTTTTTTCATCATTTGATGGTAATAATTTCCATCACAGAATAAGGGTGAGCCAGTTATATGGCTCATCTTTATTTGTTTTTATACACTTTTAGATTTATAGTATGGGTGGCTCTTTGACTTCAAACTGCACCCGATTTGTTACGAAAATGGCGAACTGCTGAATTTTATTGTAATGCCAGGGGATGATGATAGGAAGCCTCTAGAAGATAAGCATTTCATCGAGCAGATCTTTGACAAGTTCATTGCCGACAAGGGCATCTGCAAGATGCCTCCAATTTGCCTACTATATAATTTATGGTTAACGCTAATTTAACGCGTGTTAAATGGTCGTTTAATATACATTAAATTAGCATTGTTTTTTGCAAAAACGAAATGTGCAAAAAAATAACAAAGTCTTGTTTATTCTTTTATGTTCGCTAAAACTTTGACTCTTTAGCGCACCTTCATGCAGAACATTTTATTAATTGAAGCAGAATAATTTCTTTATTCCTACTGGGCAATTCTATACATATTGCGAAATAATTCATGAAATCATTCAATGATATGGTCGTATCACTCAATGGTACAGTCATACCATTCAATGGTACGACTGTACCATTGAATGATTTTGAAAATTTCTACTGAATAATAGAACTATTCCTGCTGAACTTTACAAAAAACATTGCGCTCAAATGAAAGAATTATTCAGCATTAAAAGTCCATTCACCACTTACAACTAAGATGCTAACAGATCTTGCTTTATTACCATTTGAGCAGTGTTTGAGCACCGCTCAAACACTGCTCAAACACTGCTCAATCATATATACAAATTACAAAAAAAGAATAAAGGTTTACATTTTGTAATAAAACAAGAATGTAAACCTTTTATCTATTTAACTTTTATTGTTCTCTTATACAAGATGACGAATTAATTCCTCCTTGTCTCCGTAGAGCATGTCGATTACAGGAATTTCAATCATTGTGTAAGCACCTGGCTTTTGCTTTAATGATGCTCTGGCAACGTTAATGAGAACTTGTGATGTGAGTGCAGGGTTGTTGATCTTCATATCAAACTCAAAAAGCTGGTTGTGAGTTTTTCCACTTACACCCTTGCGAACGAGGTTTACTCCGTGGCCTACATCGTTGAGATCGTCAACACATGGAACCTGCTGAACGTGTGTTTCGTCGTTTACGAAATAAGGGTCAGCTTTAATAGCAGCTTCAACCTTCTTGAAATCTGCTCCGTCTTCGAGTTCAACATATACCATACGGCGGTGAATACCTGTGCCTACAGGAATTGTCATAGAAAGGGCGTCTTTTACGCCTTCTATTGCACGAACGGCAACTGAATGTCCCATAGAACGACCAGGACCGAAATTAGTGTAAGAAACGCCCTTTGGAGCCAAACTCTCCATAAGTGTGCGAACTATTGAGTCAGATCCTGGGTCCCAGCCAGCTGATATGATGCTTACTGCATTGTTAGCCTTAGCAACAGCATCGAGTGAACGGCGAAGGTCAACAATCTGTGTGTGAATGTCGAAAGAGTCTACTGTGTTTATGCCTAACGCAAGACACTGCTTTGCGTATTCTTCTACCTTACGTGTTGGAGTAGCGAGGATAGCAACCTGTACGCCCTTAAGTTCGGAAATGTTTTTTACTACAGGAATGTTTGCGAGTTCTGCTGGGAGATTCTCTGCTCCATGACGACGTACTACGCCTACACATTCCATGTCTTTTGAAGCTTCGATGGCTTCAAGTGCGTACTTACCGATGTTGCCATAACCTACGATGGCTACCTTAATCTTTTCCATATTATTATTGTTTGAGTTGTTTGTATTGTGTTATCGTTTATTATGTTTGCTTTCGCAAGATTATTTCATTATTCCCCTTGCATTAAGAGCCTTTTGATAACGACGAGCATTTTGCATGTGTTCGTTGTAGTTGTTTGTGAAATTATGGCTTCCAGAGAAGTCTTCTTTAGCGCACATGTATAGGTAGTCGTTATGGTCATAATTAAGAACCGCGTCGATTCCTCTTATTGAAGGGATTCGAATTGGACCCGGTGGAAGTCCGGTGTTTATGTATGTGTTGTATGGTGATTCAAATTTCAGTTGCTCGTGGGTTACACGCCTAATAGTGAAATCCTGAAGAGCAAATATAATTGTTGGATCACTCTGAAGAGGCATTCCAATCTTTAGTCTATTGATATATAATCCTGCTATTGTTGATTTTTCAGGATTGTAGCTTGTTTCGCTTTCTACGATAGAAGCAAGAGTAACAACCTCTTCAATGGTGTAGTTGTTAGCTTTTGCTTTTGCGCGTCTTTCTTCATTCCAGAATCTTTCTTTTTCCTTATGAAGTTTTTTGATAAGTATTTCTGGTGAAATATTCCAGTATACTTCATAGGTGTTTGGAATGAACAGGCATGGTAAAGTTTCCTTTTTATATCCTAAGCTGTCCATGAATATGGAATCATTGATGACCTGTGCTATGTCAGCGCTGTCAATCATCAATACTTTTCCGAGTTTGGCCATCATGGCATCTACGGTTCTTACTTCTGGTACAGTAAGTTTTATTGGTTCTTGCATGCCATTTGCTATATGGCGTGTAAGGTTGAATAAGTTATCTCCAGGGGTAATGGCGAAACGTCCTGTACGTGGAGTGTTAAATCCCTTTATCCATGATGTGATAGTAAATCCCAACATGTTGCTTGCTCTGCCTGCGTTTTCTATTTTTACGCGTACAGAGTCTATGTTGTCATCTTTGTCAACATAAATGTATGTCTTTTCATTTATATTGAAAGGAGACGAAAATAAGGCATAAGCTGCTACAGCAAATATTGCTATAATTACAGCTATGGATATTAATAACTTTTTCATATTGGTCGCAAAGTTAATTTATTTTTGTCATATTCATATTTGTTAGAGTGTTTTTTGTAAAAAAAAGAGGTTCTACAACTATGGTAGAACCTCTTTTGCTATTTATTTATCATTTTATTTAACAAATTGTCAATAAAATGTGATATTCATGTTATGCCTCAGCATTGTCATCTTCTTCCTTGATGCTCTTGCCACCCATTACGATGAATGCTGTTGGAGCAGCTACGAAGAGTGAAGAAAGTGTACCGAATATAACACCAAGAATCATTGCGAATGCGAAACCGCGGATGCTTTCACCACCGAGAGTGATAATAGCGAGGAGCACAACGAATGTAGAAACTGAAGTGTTGATAGTACGAGCGAGACATGAGTTCAAAGCCTCGTTGAAGAGACGCTGACGGTCGCGCTTTGGATAGAGCTGGAAGTTTTCACGTATACGGTCAAATACAACCACCTTATCGTTGATAGAGTAACCGATTACTGTGAGGATTGCTCCGATGAATGTCTGGTCAATTTCGAGTGAGAATGGGAGTATTCCATAGAAGAGTGAGAATGCTCCGATGACAAGGAGAGTATCCACAACGAGTGCAAGGATTGCACCTAAAGAGTAAGCGAGGTTACGGAAGCGGATAAGGATGTAGATGAAGATTGCAAAGATAGCGAGTATGACAGATTTGATAGCTCCTATTGTGATATCTTCTGCGATAGATGGACCTACCTTCTGAGAAGAGATGATAGAACCACCATCACGGTTGTCACGGTCGAGGAATTGCTCTGCTGTTACTGTGCCGTCAATGAATCCACCTTCTACGAATGCATCATAGAGTGTATTTTCGATTTCTGCATCTATATTTGCTCCATCCTCATTGATGCGGTAGTTAGTAGAAACACGAACTGTGTTACCTGTCTTACCATCTGCTCCAACGACAGAGATAACAGAAACTGTAACTGCATCGTCAGAAGTCTTTTTGCTTTCGAACTTATTAACAATAGCAGTCTTTACATCTTCTGGATTTACCTCCTTCACGAACTCAACCTTGTAGTTGCGTCCACCTGTGAAGTCGATAGACTGGCTAAGTCTACGTGTGAAGAGTGATGCAAGGCATATTACAGCAAGGATGCCGAATACTGAGAAAGAAAGCTTGTACTTACCCATGAAGTTGAACTTAGTTCCCTGCATCAAGTTCTTAGAGAGTGGAGTAGTAAATGTAAGATCGTGCCACTTGCCATTGTTTACGAAGTGCTCATAAGCTATACGTGTAAGCCATACAGCAGTAAAGAATGAGCAAACGATACCAATCATAAGTGTTGTTGCGAATCCCTTGATAGGTCCTGTACCGAAGTTGTAGAGGATAACACCTGTGATGATAGTTGTCAAGTTAGAGTCGAAGATTGCAGAGAATGCGTTGCTATAACCAGCGTCGATAGCATTTTTTACATTCTTGCCAGCCTTCATTTCTTCCTTAGTACGTTCGTAGATGAGCACGTTAGCATCAACTGCCATACCGAGTGTCAATACCATACCGGCGATACCTGACATAGTAAGTGCAGCACCGAGTGATGTAAGGATACCGAATGAGAAGAAGAAGTTAAGGATAAGTGCGCAGTTTGCAATCATACCAGCCTTGAAGCCATACATAGCAACCATGTAAATCATAAGGAGGATGAATGCGATGACACATGACCATGCACCAGCCTCGATAGACTGCTGTCCGAGAGTTGGACCTACGATATCTTCCTGTACGATGCTTGCAGGAGCAGGCATTCTACCAGACTGAAGAACGTTAGCAAGGTCCTTTGTATCGTTTGTTGTGAAGTTACCAGTGATCTGTGAGCTACCTCCGTCAATCTTACCATTTACGTTTGGAGCAGAGTATACGCAGTTGTCGAGTACGATAGCGATTGCGTGTCCTACATTAGCTTCTGTGAGTGAAGACCAACGACGTGCACCTTCTGTGTTCATCTTCATGGAAACGCATGGTCTACCGAACTGATCGAATTCGTCCTTAGCCTCAGTTACAACTTCACCCTCGAGAGGTGCGCGTCCAGCCTTACCTGTCATGCGGATAGCGTAAAGGTGGAATACCTTACCAGCTTTATCTTCTCCTTTAACACCCCATTTGAGTGAGAGGTCAACAGGAAGGATACGCTTAGCGGTTTCAGAGTTGATGAGTTTGTTGATTTCAGCAGTATCGTTAGAAAGAGCCATACCAACGACACATCCGTAATCACCCTGAGCAGGTGAGAGGATAGCGAAGAGAGGATTTTCCTTCTTCATTTCCTCAACTGCCTTATCTTCGTTAATGTTAGCCTTGTTCTCAGACTTAACTTGTGCGAGGATGCTGCTTGAGTTCTTTGCAGAATCAGCATTAGCTTCAGTTTCCTCATTAGCAGTCTGTGCTGTAGCTGTTGTGTCAGCCTTAGCAGTTGATTTGACATTGTTGCGAAGAGCATTGTTGAGTTGAACGAGAAGAGGTACGATAGCTTGAGTGTCATAAGTCTCCCAGAACTCAAGGTTAGCAGAACCCTGTAAGAGTTTACGAACACGCTCTGGTTCTTTGATACCAGGAAGTTCGATCATTATTCGTCCACTCTGTCCCTCAATCTTTTGGATGTTAGGCTGTACAACTCCGAAGCGGTCGATACGAGTACGTAGGACGTTGAAAGAGTTATTTACTGCCTCATCAACTGACTGGTGAAGTACTTCGATGACTTCATTGTCAGTAGAGTTCGTGTTGACCTTGCCCTTGAGTTGCTGAGTAGCAAAGATAGATGCAAGAGGTGTACCCTTAGCATTTTCTTTATACTTCTGGACAAATACGTTGATGAAATTACTCTGATCCTCCACTGTCTCTTTCTTGGCATCGTTCAATGCCTGGACAAATGCAGGATCTGTTTTGTGGTCTGCGAGCGTATTGATGACTTCAGGTACACTCACTTCGAGGATTACGTTCATACCGCCCTTAAGGTCAAGACCAAGGCCGATACCAGTTTCGCGACAGTCCTTGAGAGTGTAGCTTCCGAGGTAGAACTTATTTGTGTTCAGAGAATCCAAATAAAGTTCAGCCTTTTTCTCGTCCATGCTTGCAGCCTCTTTGTCTACGTGCCAAGTGACAACGGAGAAGCTGAGGTAGAAACAGCAGATAAGAGTCAGCGCTACAGCCAAAAACTTAATAAATCCTTTGTTTTGCATTTTAGTTAATAATTAATATTGATTGATTTTAATAGATATTCAGATTTATATAGCACGCAAAATTAGTGAAATTTTCTTAAATGCGTGCTTATAAGTAAATAAATTATTGGTTTAATATATTTATTTGTGCATTTTTAACCAAGAAATTAAAGGGTAGTGGTCACTTGTGTTAATACTTTTGTCCACTTTCGCTTTGCAAACCTTGATATTCTCGCTCACTAATATGTTGTCAATTCTAAAGTACATGCCACTTCGGTTATATGTATTACCGTGTCCATTTCCGCCTCTTGTGTAGCTGTCGTTTAGATGTTTAGTCATTTTATTGTGGGTATATGATATTGGCCCATCATTAAAGTCTCCGCAAAAAATGATATTTCTTTCAGAGCAGTTTTTTATGTAATTGCTCATATAGTCGACTTGTAGAGCTCGGGTAGAGTTTGCCGCTTTAACTTTTTTCATTAGTGAGGAGAACTTTTCATCGGTAGAAGCATCCTCAGGATTCTCTAGTATTTCACGATAGTTTTCTTTATCATCGTCGGCGAGTTTGAAAGACTCAAAATGATTATTGATGACAAATAGAGTGTCATCGTTGAATTTTATTTTGTACCCAAATGTCCTATTATGTACTATAGAGTCGTTTAGGTTAACAGTTTCTAAAATAGGGAATTTTGACAGTATAGCCATGAAGTTGCTCTCTGACACTTGCATTTCTATGTAAGGATAGATAGTTCTGAGTGTGTCAAGATTTTTGCCATAATCAATATGAAGTGCTTCTTGTAGGCATACAATGTCAGCTTCCTGGTTTATGATGTACATGAGTATAGGGTTTTCTCTTGGGTCTTTTTTACGGCTGGTAGAGTCCCCCATGTGCATGACGTTATATGTCATAATTTTTAGGTCTGCGTCCGAGTTGTCCACACCAAAGTTTATAGGGAAAATCGTTCTTATCGCCCATGCACAAACAAACATTCCTGCAATAGGTACCAAAGTGAATTTTCTTCTGAATATAAGCCAGAACGGTATGAACGCAAGGTTTATAATCAGAAATGCAGGGAATATCAGTCCTAGATATGACCAATTAGGATATACGTGTGGGCTAAGATATGAGCTATACACACAGATGTTCATTGCCAAAATCATTAACAGGTTAATGGCAAGGAAAGTATATATCAATGTGATTTTTATTGCACGTTTCATTTCTGAAAAAACACAAACATTATCTATATATTGAAAGCTTCAGCTTCTTACCTTTTGCTTGCGTCAAAGAGAGTTTTTTTTTCGTCTTCGGTCAAGCAAGAGTATCCCCCTCTGCGTACTTTATCAAGAATACGATCTATTTCTTCATCGTTTTTTTTCTTTTCCTCGTTATATTTATAATCGGCCTGCCTATTTCCGTATGAAACAGTCATTTTTGGTCCTTTAGGCTTTTTGTTTTTGAACATACCTGTAAGTTTGTCAAAAAAGCTATCTTCTCCTTTGTCATACGAGTCATAAGTAGTGGTCTGTGACCAAAAGCTTTGTCCTTGGTAGTAGCTATTACGAGAAGCTTTTCTTTTCCAAAGAATAATGAGTAAAGCACCGAACAGCATACCTCCGAGGTGTGCAGCGTGTGCTACTCCATCTTTCATTGTGAGACATTCCATGAGTTCGAGTGCGGCATAGAATCCCACAAAGTATTTAGCTTTTATAGGGAAAGGTATAGGAATCACGAAAAGTCTTTCGTTTGGATATGTCATGCCGAATGCGAGAAGTATTCCGTATACGGCACCAGATGCTCCAATTGTTCTTGCGTATGGTTCTATCAATCCTATAGATTGTCCGAGTTCCTGTGTCAGTCCAGCTCCTAATCCACAAATAAGATAATAAATAATCATCTTTTTAGGTCCCCAAGTTTGTTCCATTATGCGTCCAAACATCCAAAGGGCGAACATGTTGAAGAAAAGGTGCATAAATCCTCCATGCATAAACATGTAAGTGAATAACTGCCAGATTCCGAAATTTGGGTGTGCGAAATAGTAGAGTCCAAAAATCAGGCTGAGCTGGTTTCCGAACAATTCGTCTATTATATAAGCTGCTATATTAATAAGCAGCAATCCTTTTATTATTGGAGGTATATTCATAATCAACTTTTATTTAGACTGCAAAAGTAGTGCTTTTTTCTCTCATTATGGGGATAAATCATTCTAAAAGCAATTTTTTTTTCATGATTTATAGTTTTTTTTTGATTTTTTATTTGTTCAGCGAAATTATTCCTATATATTTGCATTCGGAAAATACGCAAAGAACCATGCTTTGTGTTTAACATTGAAAAACTTAATAAGATAAGCTAATAAACAAAATTCCTTTAATTTAAAAAATCTATGAACAAAAGTGAACTCGTAAGCGCAATCGCTGATAAGTCAGGATTGAGCAAGTCAGATTCTAAGAAGGCTCTCGACGGTTTTATCGAGGCAATTACAGATGCTCTAAAGGCTGGTGATAAGGTTGCTCTCGTTGGTTTTGGTACATTCTCTGTTTCTGAGCGTCCAGAGCGTCAGGGCATTAACCCTCTAACAAAGGCTGCAATGACTATTCCTGCAAAGAAGGTTGCAAAATTCAAGGCAGGTGCAGACGTTGATAATGCCATCAACTAAATTCCCAGAAGGATAAAAATGAGGTGAACTTTTTATGGTTCACCTCTTTTTTTGTTTTTTGGGGGTACAGAAACAATAAAATCCTATTACTAGGCTGTAATAGGATTTTTATTGTTTATGTATATATGTTATTTAGAGTACTTTGAAAAATCGACTTTATGCATATCGCCTTCTTTGACGAAAGTGTCGTGGAAAGATAGAGCGGCTGATAAGTTGTGCCAAGATTGTCCCTTTTGGCTAATCTTGAGGTAGTCCCAAAGGAGTTCCTTATAGTCAGGATGTGCACAATTCTCAATTATTGTGTGAGCTCTCTGTATAGGGCTCTTGCCTCTAAGGTCAGCGACGCCTTGTTCTGTAACAATAATGTTGATATCGTGCTCTGTGTGGTCGATATGTGAGCAGAAAGGCACTATTGAAGAAATCTTTCCGTCCTTTGCTACAGAAGAGCAAGTGAAGATAGATAGGAATGCGTTACGTTCGAAATCGCCTGATCCTCCGATACCATTCATCATCTTTGTACCGCAAATTTGAGTAGAATTTGCGTGACCGTAGATATCACATTCGATGGCGGTATTGATGGCAATAACTCCGAGTCGTCGAATTAGTTCTGGGCTGTTAGAAATCTCAGACTGACGAATAACGAGTTTGTCCTTGAAGAAGTCCATATTCTTGTACATGTCAGTAAGTACCTCGTTTGTTACGGTAAGTGAACAAGTAGATGCACATTTTACTCTTCCCTTATACATAAGGTCGACAACTGAGTTCTGAAGTACTTCTGTAAAGATTTCGAAGGCAGGCATTTCAGGATTATTACCTAATGCACCAAGAATTGCGTTAGCAGTAGTACCGACTCCACTTTGGAAAGGTAGGAAGCTTGGTGGAATTATTCCGCGCTTTAGTTCTCCCATCAGGAAGTTAGCTACATTTTCTCCAATCTTATCAGTTACAGGGTCAGCTCCCTTGAAAGCTCTTGCCTCGTCAGGTATGTTACATTCAACAACGCCTAAGATTTTCTTTGGGTCCAGTTGAAGGTAAGGCGTACCGATACGGTCAGTAACCTTATTTATAAGAAGAGCCTCTCGCATAGGTGGGTCCTTTGGCTCATAGACATCATGAATGCCTATAGAGTTAGGGCTATGGAATGCGTTAAGTTCTATGATGATACCCTTTTTAGCCAATCGAGCTATTGTTGGTGCTATACCTCCGGCAGCAGTAAGATAAGCCTTGCCATCATCTTCTATAGCGCAAACTTCGATGATAGCGTAGTCTACTTCTCCAAGGAATCCGTAACGTAGTTCCTGAGCCATTTGGCTGAGGTGTATATCGTTGTAGTGTATTTTTCCTTCGTTAACTTTTCCGCGGAAAACCGCGTTAGTAGTATATGGTGCTCGGTAGCGAATAGCATCTTCCTGAGCAAGTGCTCCATCACAAGACATACCTGTAGACGCTCCAGAGAAAATGCCTATCTGGAATGGGCGTCCAGCTTCATGCTCTGCATGGGCTATTTTTGCAATTTCTGCAGTTGTTGCTTTTGGTGTTCCTGCTGGTGTAAAACCGGACAGTCCGATGTTGTCTCCGTTTTTGATCAAGGCAGCTGCTTCGGCTGCTGTAAGTCTTGTGAATGCCATATTATATGTAAATTTTATTGTGTCTTTGATACCAAAAGATGCTTATTTGATGTTTTCGAAGTCTACATCATTTTTAAGTTCATCCTTATTGGAAGGTATGTAGAAAACTTTGTTGGCTCCACTTGTGAATTTTATTAGTTCGGGGTGCTCCTTGGCAAAAGTGTCTATGTGACGTACTCGTTTGTCTTCAAGGATTTCATTTACAGCAATAAGAATGCCTGTTTCTTCTACATCTCCGAAACCATCGTTAATAGCAGTACCGAACATCTTCATAGTAGGTGAGAGTCCCATGTACGCATTTACAAGTGGTGGAATGTTAAAACCGAAAGATCTGACTTCTTTATTTAGAATCTTAAAGTCAGCTTTCAAGTCGTCTTCTGTAAATATTTTTGATAGTTCTTCCTCTGTGTGATCGAGTTGTAGAGGGCACATTGGGAAGATAAGATTTTCGTTGTCTCCGAAATGTTTCTTTAGGAAATAAAGAATCATGTCTCGGCTCATTCTGTGGAAAGAGGGGTACATAGTCATTTTACCAAAATAGTATTTACAATTTGGCATTATGACTGTTAATGCTCCGAGTCCGTCCCACAAGTTGTCGAGAGCAAAAATAGCTTTGCTTCCAGCACGTGTAGACTGGTATTCAAGAGTTACGAATGAACGTCCGAGTTCGATAGTGTAAGGCAGGTAATCCTTAATGAATTTATCGGAAAACTTGAACATGTGTGAAGTAGCCAATAATGGTTGTCCATCTTTAGCGAATTTGATGTCAGGTCCGAGGATATATCTGTAGCCTCCAATGATTTCTTCCGCATCTGGATTCCATACGATAAGCTGTTTGTATGGGTTCTCGCATGTATCGAATTCGTCGAGGTCGAGTGCTTTACCAGTACCACCTCCGGCAGCTCGGAACGCAATTTCCCTTAAGCGTCCTATTTCTTTCACCACATTTGGCGAGTCTTGCCATGTGCAGATGTAAATTTCATTGTTACTTCTGTTAGTGAAACGAAGGCGCTTATCTTCTGTTAACTCTGATTTCAGCACTTCTTTTGGAATTGGTGCTATTATATCTTCTTGCATTCGTTGTCTTAATTTATCTACTTTTGCTAATTTATTATTTGCGCAAAAATAGCATAAGTTTTTCTTTTTACCAATATTTTTGCTCATCTTTTTATAATTAGTGCAAAAACAAGTATCAATTTGTTACATAAAGTGCCTTTATTTGCACAATAATACATACTTTTGCTTATAAATATTACAATTCCTTTTTAGTATGAAATTATGCTTATTGTTTGTTTTAAGAACAGAGAAATGTATTTAATTCCTAAAGTTTATTATAAAATGATAAACAAATTTGGAAATAAAAGATGGTTAATGAATGATAGTTATACTATATTTTATTATTATGATGATATGATAGTATAGCACAAAAATCTACTTATCGTATTTTTGTGTAGAAAGTGATAATCGTATATTCGTAAGTGTGTAGTTTTTTACCCCACCTCCTTCGGCAACCCTTCGTATTACCTTCGTAAGGCCTATTATTTTCATTTTGATGAGTGTTGGCTTCCATGCTCATGCCTACGTTGGCAAAATATTTGCCAGCCCAGTTGTAATCGCCCTGTACGTAATAGGTCAGGGTAGTTACCTTTTCGCGTTTCAATCTGCGCCTGAATTCGGACGTCAAACTGACCAATCGCATCAAAG
>JAILIJ010000201.1 GCA_024695315.1 Bacteroidaceae bacterium | reverse complement strand
AATATAAAATTAAGTATGTTGACGAATTATGTTAACGGAATAACAATAGTTCTTTTTCCACATTATATATTTTCATTTATCTTCTTTTATTGTGATTCTATTGTTCGTCAGTTGTATTTAATTTTTTATGAATTCATTGATTCAGGTATTTCTTTAATTCATTAATATAAATGTAAGTTTTTTTGTATTTATATTAGTATTTTTATTTTTGGGTATTATCATTAGTACGTAATTTTCTACCCCACCTCCTTCGGCAACGCTTCGTATATCCTTTATAATTCCTTCGTATCAGGTCTTATTTTTCAATGATGACGTTTATCAATTTTTGTTTATGCAAAACTGATGTCCATCGCTCATGAAATCGGTTACGAACCGATGTCGTTGGATGAATGCATAAATATAATAAAAAAATCTGAAATTTGCAATTTTAAATAGCTATAAAATAAATATTTAAGATAATTTAACTTATTTTTTATAAGATATTTGTTGTACATCATTTTTCCTTGGTTAAATCATTATTTTATGGTCTTCAAAAATATTTACAAATCATTATGAGTTTCGATAGGTAAATTAAGTGTTAATTTATTTTTTAGATTAACATAATGTGTTTCTTGGATTTTTATATTTTCAAAAATAATGTATATAAAAAGGACGATACAGACAAGTAGTCAGTATCGTCCGATATTTGATTTTGTAATCAAAAATTGCTTAAAGATCACAAGTAACGATTACGCAACGGTTCTTATCATTCTGTGAGAATGGCTGAACTGTGTCGCCGTAAGCCTTAACATTTATTTGGCTATCCTTTACGCCCTTGCTTCTGAGCAAGTCGGCAACCTTATTAGCACGTTCAAGAGAGTACTGCATGTTGATTTCAGGATTACCTGTATTCTTATCAGCATATCCTTCCACTGTAACAGTCTTATCTTCATGATGTTTCAACCAAAGAATAATGTTGTTGAGGGCATCTTCGTGGTGTGTGTTAGAAGCGCTAATCTCATAGAAGAATACCTCGCGAAGTGGACGTCTCCAGATTGGTCCTCTTGGGTCTCTAATATCCTCTTGCTCTTTAACTTTAGATGAAGCCTTTTTGAATCCGAACTTGTAAGTACCAGAAATCTGAGCAGTCATCATCCAGTCGTCAGAGTTGTTGTATTTAGAGTTGAATTTATCGTCAAGAGAGTTGAGGTCAACTTCGAGACCTAGGCTGAAGTGCTTAGAGATGTTGTAGTCAGCAAGAACACCTACTCTGAGGTTATGGCTGAGCAAGCTGCTACGTGTGTTTTGATTGTCACCCCATGCGTTAGAAAGATCGTATCCGTTAGCCCAAGTTGAGTTTTGAAGAGTTTCAAATTCGCTATTGTTCCAAGCGTAATTGAGTCCAACACCACCGATAAGGAAAACATTAAATTTAGTGTAGTTCTTATCTGTGAAAAGGTTTGAGAGATTCAACATCAAGTCGAAATTTGAATTGATGTAGTTGTATGCGTAGTTTGCAGTTACATCAGACTGTTTTAGTCCATTTGCAGATCTATATCCGTTGAAATGTAGACGTGCTCCAAATGATGGAGAGAACATACCACCGACAGCAACACTAAATGTTGGTCTTACGATTTTCAAGAGGCTTGGATCAGAAAATTGTGATGATGCACCTGCCTGTACTTGTACAAAGTAATATGGCTGTGGTTTGTAACCTAGTTCCTTTTCTTCATTTTCTGTTGCTGTTTGAGCAGAAGCGTTCAAACCACATAGTGCAACTAATGAAGCTGTAATAGCTGTTTTTAGATTAAGCATAGTTTTTAGTTGTTTATTAAGCGTTTTCATTTATTTTGGGGTCAAAATTAGTTAATATTAAGTTATTGAACAAACTAAAATTCAAAAAATTTGTATATTTGCGAAAATTTACTCTTAAACAATGGTGACGATTAAGAAAGTTGAGACAAAGAAAGAGCTAAAACAATTCATTAGGTTCAACTATGAGTTGTATAAGAAAAACCCTTACTCTGTTCCTGATCTTTACGAGGATATGCTAAATACCTTTACTGAAAAGAATGCTGCCATGGAATTCTGTGAAGCAGTATATTTTCTTGCATATAACCCTCAAGGAAAGATTGTGGGACGTGTAGCTGGTATCATCAACCGTAAAGCAAATGATAAGTGGGGTAAGCAAGTTGTTCGTTTCGGATGGCTTGATTTCTTTGATGATGAGGAGATCTCTAAAGCTTTGATAAATGCTGTTGAAGAGTGGGGTAGAGAAAAGGGAATGAAAGAGATTGAAGGTCCTCTTGGCTTTACTGACTTTGACGCAGAAGGATTGCTTATTGAAGGTTTCGATGAAGTGAGCACTATGGCCACTATATATAATTATCCATATTATCAGAAGCATATTGAATGTCTTGGATTCGAGAAGGCTGCTGACTGGATTGAGCTTCTCATTACTGTACCAGATGAAGTACCTGAGAGACTTGACCGTATAGCCAGAATTGTTATGGATAAGTATAATTTGAAGCTCGTCAAGTATAAATCGGCAAAGAAGATAAAGGCTGATTATGGTCAGGCTATGTTCCAATGTATAAATGCGGCTTATGGGCAGTTGTTTGGATATAGCGAGTTATCTCCAGAGCAGATTGATCAGTATGTGGATATGTATTTGCCTGTGCTCGACCTTGACTTGCTTTCTATCATTACAGAAGAAAATGGTAGGCTTATTGGTATAGGTATTTCTATGCCTTCGCTTTCAGAAGCGCTTCAGAAGGCAAAGGGCAAACTACTTCCTTTTGGATGGTGGCACTTGTTGAAGGCTTTGAAGTTTAAGCATTCAGATACTCTTGACTTGCTGCTGGTTGCTGTCTTGCCTGAGTATCAGAGTAAGGGTATTAATTCTTTGTTCTTCTATGACTTGATTCCTATAATTAAGCAGAAAGGTTTCAAGTATATTGAGTCTAACCCAGAACTCGAATCTAATGATAAGGTTCAGCAGCAATGGGTGTATTTTGATAGGAGAATACATAAGAGGAGAAGATGTTTTAGGAAAGAATTATAAATTAATATATGGACGAACAAAATATTACTAAACAAGAGCCAGCTCAGGTAGCATATACCGAGGATAATATTCGTCATCTTTCGGATATGGACCATGTTCGTACTCGTCCTGGTATGTACATTGGTAGACTTGGTGATGGTTCTCATGCAGAGGATGGAATTTATGTGTTGTTGAAGGAGATTGTGGACAATTCAATCGACGAATTTAAGATGAATGCGGGAAAGCGTATTGAGATTGATGTCCAGGACGATCTACGTGTTTCAATACGTGACTATGGTCGTGGTATCCCACAGGGTATGATGATTGAGGCTGTTTCTCAGCTTAATACTGGTGGTAAGTACGACTCTAAGGCTTTCAAAAAGTCTGTCGGACTTAATGGTGTCGGTACTAAGGCTGTTAATGCTCTTTCAAGTCATTTTGAGGTTAGAAGTTACAGAGAGGGCAAGGTACGTATTGCTACTTTTGAAAAGGGTATTCTTACTTCAGACACGACTGAAAAGACGAAAGAGGAAAATGGTACTTACATAGCTTTTGAGCCTGATAATACTCTGTTCTTGAACTACAAGTTCCAGCCTGAGTTTATCGAGACGATGCTGCGTAATTACACTTACCTGAATACGGGTCTTGAAATCTACTATAATCAACGTAAGATTTCGTCTCGTAATGGTTTGAAGGACCTTTTGATTGACACGATGGATACTCAGCCTCTATATGATATTATTCATTTGAAAGGCGAGGATATTGAGATAGCTTTCACTCATACAAATCAACAGTATGGTGAAGAATATCACTCATTTGTGAACGGTCAGCATACTATCCAGGGTGGTACTCATCAGAGTGCTTTCAAGGAGCATATAGCTCGTACTATTAAGGAGTTTTTCAATAAGAATTATGAGTTGGGAGATGTCCGAAATGGTATTGTTGCTGCTATTGCCATAAATATTCAGGAACCTCAGTTTGAGTCGCAGACTAAGATTAAGCTTGGTTCTCTTACTATGGAACCTGGTGGCGGTATTAGTGTAAATAAATTTGTTGGCGATTTCATTAAGGAAGAAGTTGACAATTATCTACATAAGAATCTGGATGTGGCAGAGATTATCGACCAGAAGATTAAGGATAATGAGCGCGACCGTAAGGCTATAGCTGGTGTGACTAAGTTGGCTCGTGAACGTGCTAAGAAGGCTAATCTTCATAATCGTAAGCTCCGCGATTGTCGTGTGCATCTAAATGATGCCAAAGGTGACCAAAAGGAGGAGAGTTCTATTTTCATTACTGAGGGTGACTCAGCTTCTGGAAGTATTACTAAGAGCCGTGATGTCAATACTCAGGCCGTGTTCTCCCTTCGTGGTAAACCTCTTAATTCTTTTGGCCTCACTAAGAAGGTAGTGTATGAGAATGAGGAATTTAATCTTCTTCAGGCAGCCTTGAATATTGAGGATGGAATAGAAGGACTTCGCTACAATAAAGTTATTGTTGCCACGGATGCAGATGTCGACGGTATGCATATCCGCCTACTTATGATTACCTTCTTCCTTCAGTTTTTCCCTGAACTGATTCGTAAGGGTCATGTTTATATCCTACAGACTCCGCTTTTCCGTGTGCGCCAGCGTCGTAAGCGTATTAAGAAGGAGTGCCTTGCAGAAGCTACAAAGGGTAGGGATGATAAGGGAGATTTCGTGACTTTATATTGTTATTCAGATGAGGAAAGAAAGAATGCTATCCGACTTCTTTCTCCTGATCCTGAAATAACACGTTTCAAAGGTCTTGGTGAGATTTCGCCTGATGAGTTTAAGAACTTTATCGGTCCAGATATGCGTCTGGAGGAAGTAACTTTACGTAAAACAGACCAGGTGAAGGAACTTCTTGAATATTATATGGGTAAGAATACTATGGATCGTCAAAACTTCATTATCAATAATCTTGTTATTGAAGAGGATGTTCCAGAAGAAGATACTGAATTGGCTGAGGAGGAGGATGAGTAAATCTCATTTTCATCTTATGCCTAAACTTAATGCTAATCTTTTCTTTTTATTTTAATGAGAGCTCTTTTTGCAGGGTCTTTTGATCCTTTTACTCGCGGACACCAATCAATCGTTGACCGCACTTTAGATAGCGTAGCTGATGAGGTTATCGTGGCTATTGGAGTGAATTATAGAAAAAAAAGTATGTTTTCTCTTGAAGACAGGTTAAATGCTATTAAAAGACTTTATTCTAAGAATCCTCGAGTGAAGGTTGTAAGTTATGAGGGACTCACAACTGACTTTGCAAAGGAGG
Organism: Bacteroidaceae bacterium; assembly: GCA_024695315.1. GTDB lineage: Bacteria > Bacteroidota > Bacteroidia > Bacteroidales > Bacteroidaceae > Minthosoma. The sequence continues at coordinate 2,552 of JAILIJ010000201.1, read as the reverse complement.
TAGAAGCTGATTGTCTTGTTCGTGGCGTTCGTTCTCTACACGACTTTGAGTTTGAAAGAAATATAGCTGATGTCAATAGACGTTTGTCTGGGATTGAGACTATATTGTTATTTACTGAACCTGAACTTTCTTGCGTTAGCTCTAGTAATGTGCGTGAATTGCTTAGCTATGGCAAGGATGTAACTGAATTTTTACCACGATGAAGAAATTGTTTTTTATTGCAGCGGCTTTTGCGTGCTCTTTATGTTCTTGGGCTCAACCTGCTTCTTCGCCTATTGAAGAGATTCAGGTTCGTAAATTTATCGTTGCCCTTCAATGTATAAATCGTTTATATGTTGAATCTGTTGACAATAATAAAGTTATTGAGGATGCCGTAAAGGGGATGATAGAGGGCCTTGATCCTCATTCTTCTTATACTACTGCAAAGGATGTGGAGGCACTTAATGAGCCCTTAAATGGTAGTTTTGAGGGTATTGGGGTTTCGTATAATATCAACGAGGATACGCTTGTAGTTATTCAGCCTGTTATAGGTGGACCTTCTGAGGCTGTAGGTATCATGTCTGGTGATAAAATTGTGACTGTAAATGATACTTCTATTGCCGGAGTCAAGATGACTAAAACTGAAATTATGAGACGTCTTCGTGGTCCTAAAGGTTCAAAGGTTAATCTTGGAGTCCTTCGTAATGGAGATAAGAAGCTTAGGTCTTTTGTAGTTATACGTGATAAGATTCCAGTACATACAGTTGATTGTTATTATATGATTGACGAAAACTCTGGTTATGTACGTATTACAAGTTTTGGTCAGGCTACTTACGACGAATTTATGAAGGCGGTGTCTTACTTGCAAAAGTTAGGTATGAAGAATATAGTCATAGACCTTCAGGGTAATGGAGGTGGCTATTTGCAGACTGCAGTTAAGATTGCTGATGAGTTTTTTGATAATAATGAACTTATTGTTTATACCGATGGTAGGGCTTTTGGACGCCAAGATTATCGTGCTACAAAGGGAAAATTAGATATCGATAAAGTTGTTATTCTTGTTGATGGAACTTCTGCTTCTGCATCAGAAATTCTATCTGGTGCCATTCAAGATAATGATCGTGGTACGATAGTAGGTCGTAGAACCTTTGCAAAAGGCCTCGTACAGCGTGCTATTCCGCTTCCTGACGGTTCGGAGATAAGATTGACCGTAGCTCATTATTACAGCCCTGTAGGACGCTGTTTTCAGAAACCTTATGTTAAGGGTGATAAAAAGTCTTATGATAAAGATTTATTCGATCGTCTTCGTAGCGGAGAATTAATGAATATTGATAGTATTCATTTCCCAGATTCCCTAAAATTCAAAACTAAGGGAGGAAAGATTGTTTATGGTGGTGGTGGTGTTATGCCAGATGTTTATGTACCGCTTGATACTACCCGTTTTACCTTATTTAATCGCGAATTGATTGCTAAAAACTGTTTCATCGAGACAACTTTGAAGTATCTTGATAGTAATAGAAAGTCGTTGATTAAGAAATATAATATTGAGTCATATAATAAGACAAAAGCTAAGTTTGTTTCTTGTAAGGATGTAGTTATTGACATTTCTGGATTTATCAATTATAAGAATAGCTATGAGGTTCCTCAAGAACTTATTGACTTATTGCTTGATAAAGCTAAGGAAGCTAAGCTTACTTATACTGATAGCGTACTTAATAAATCGCTTCCTATGATAAAGCTACAACTTAAGGCTCTTTTGGCTCGAGACTTGTGGGATATGAATGAATATTTCCAGATTATCAATCCTACTAGTGAAATTTATCTTTCTGGTATAAAGGCATTAAAGGAAGAAAAGTAATATTTATCAACTATTTAATTGTTTTCGCTTATGATTACATATAATGTTGATGGCGTTAAAATGCCAGCTATTAAAAAGCGTGATACTTCTGCTTGGATTAAGGAAGTTGCTGCAAGTTATGGAAAGAAAGTTGGCGACGTGGCCTATATTTTCTGTAACGATGAAAAGATTTTAGAGGTTAATAAACAGTATCTTAATCATGATTATTATACTGATATTATTACTTTTGACTATAATGAGGACCTCGAAGAAATGGGCATTAAGAACACTATTTCTGGTGATCTTTTTATTAGTCTTGATACTGTAAAGTCTAATTCTGAACAACAGCATACTACTTATGATGAGGAGCTTCATAGGGTTATTATTCATGGAATTCTTCATCTTTTGGGTATAAATGATAAGGGACCTGGAGAACGTGAAATAATGGAGGCTGCTGAGAATAAGGCTTTGGCTATGATAAGGTAGTTTTTGCTCTTTATTTCTCAAGCTTTCGATTAGCTTATAATTATAAGAGGGGTATCTAAAGTCTAATAATGACTTATGATACTCCTTCTTTTATTTTGTTTTCTAATCTGCTTATTCCTATTATTTTCATACAATTATCGTGTTAAAAAAGCATAATTTAATATATGAATAGTTTGTATCAAAGTCTATTTTACATACACTATTATAGAGTTCTGAATTACCATCCATATGGATCTTAAAGTATTCCTTT
>JAILIJ010000079.1 GCA_024695315.1 Bacteroidaceae bacterium | reverse complement strand
ACTACGTGTTCTTCTGATTCCGGCTCATTAAATGCTTTTTCATTTTCATCAAAAAGTGCATCCATTGTTTTTTCTTTCATACGAATGAAGTTTGGATAACGATTGTACTTTTCATAGAAACGCTGGCATGTTTCAATAACTGTCATTGGCCAGCCGCCATATTTAGGGAAATAACCAAACATTACATAACTCATAGACGCCTCCTTTGAAAATAAAAGTACCTTCCGTGACCGGTCAAACCACGATCTATCGGACATTTCAGACCTCCGGCAGCGACCGCATATCTTTGGATTCCTTTTTTAAGGGATTACCAAAAACTTTCTGCTCTTGAAGATACTTACGGATTTCTTACGTCCGGTGCGGAGGAAACTTTTACATAACCTCCGATAATTCAATAATAGCATTGTTCAAAACGTAAATCATTCAACTTAAAGTTGAATAAATTAGTTCTTAGTTATCTTTTCAACTACAATGTAATAATCCCAGGATTCTTTTATTACAAAAGTTCCATAATAATTCAGGGATTCACGTTTGTTCTTATAAAAGAAGTCCTTCCATTCTGGTGGAATCCTAAGCATTAGACTTTCATCGTTTGCTTCATTTTTGATTACAACAGGAACATAGCCTTTACTGTCTTCTGGATCTGCTCCTATAAGTTTGGTATTAAATACGGCAATCTTTTTATTTTCCAATTCATATTTGCGGTCTATAATTTCTTTGAAAGTTAATGTTTCATAATTTGAATCTAATTTATCCTGGGTAACTTCCACCTTTTTTAATGGTGCATCATAGTCGATAATTCTGAATGTTGTGAAAGTTCCGTCATTATCAAACTTTTGTAAGTCAGCTGCTTTATACTTTTCTGAATTAATGACTTCTGAATAAACTTTATAAAAGGAGTCAAAATCATCTGCTTTGGATTTTTCATCATAAAATGCTTTTGCATCTGAATATTTTTTAAATACCAGCATAGCTGTGTTCTGCATTTTATTTCCAAGTATTGATGTTAGATAACTGACAGACACTGCATGTTGGGTATCAGATACTTTTACAAATTCAATTACACCGATTTTTGTGTAATCGTCTGAAATATATTGCTTCATTTCTGCAAAAGCTGAAAAAGCAAACAATGTAAGGATAAGTGATAAGAATAGTTTTTTCATAAAAGCCTCCAAATGCAGCAAGGGTGGGAATTGCACCCACAATACATAAATCTTCCCAGCTATCTGAAAAGAAGTACCCAGTTCGCTATTTACTGGCATCCTTGTTGTTATTTTAATTTTATTTGGAGAACTGATAGATGTCATTCAACTTGAAGTTGAAAAAGATAGGTAGGGATATTTCGTTCCCAAAATATCCCACCACTTCAAATAAGCTTGCCGCGTCTTCTATGGCAAGTACATTATTTGCGTGTAATCAGACTATGCTTAAGCCTAGACCCCGAGACTCATGTGCTATCTTAGCGGAGAGAACTTACCTAATAGCTAGTGCACGGACTATTACACAGATCATGGTCTATTACGCCGATACCTAGGCGAGTTGAAATGCATTTCTGTAAAAACAAGTGTTCTTCGCTTGTTCATTTCAACATTCAAAAAATGCTTATCCGTTAGACTCCAATATTATTCACAAAGCTACCGGATTTAACTTAAGACTCTCTGAATCTGAAAATCGCTAATCAGAAACGCCAGGCCTCAGCCCGTTATAATGGGAAGCTGTGAATTGAACTCCCAAGACTTCTGAGAGATTACGCCAGTTGGCAACTTAAGCGCATTTAAGGTTGTGAAGCTGCCAGTGTAGAAAGCTTCCTCTCTACGGGTAGTGGGCAGCACACTTCATGTCACACAACCTACAGATAACCTTTCGCCCTCTGCAAGACGGGGGAGTTTTCGAGGTACTCCCCAGATAGCGGCCAGACATACCAGTGCTTGTGTCGTCTTTCGACTTCCCGCTTTTGGACATTAGCCCTCAGAACAGAACGCTTAAGCCCTCACCAGAACTTTCGTTCCCCAATATGCCCGGTTCAACATCACCATGCTAAGAATAGCATTGAAGGAGAGTTCTGTCATTCAACTTGAAGTTGAATGATTTTTTAAGTTTTGAATGTTATCTTAAAATCGGTTGAGGAAGTGCACAGCCACCCTCTGGTTCCGCCTAAAAGGGAACAGAAAAGACGTCGAGCCCGGTCTCCGTCTATAAATAAAGACCGGCTTTTTTGGGCCGGAGGCTTACAGGAAGCCAACAGAGATGTACAGGCTTTGTGATGTGATGGTTCGACTCCATTCCGGCCTTCGAATAAGAATCCATAGATACCGATAAACGAGTAATCGGATAGGATTGAGAAATCAACTTATGTATTACAGGTGCGACTCCTGTCATTGGATTCTTAATAAATTGTCTGGGGGCTTGATAAGGCACTTCTACCCACGCCACGAGGCACGATGCTAACATCCAGACTGTTATGCTGAAGCGACTTTATCAAGCTGTTTTTTTAATAAAAAAAAACAGCGAACCGATGGGATATCAGGTCCATCCTTGCAGAATCTGACAGAAACGGAGAGGTGATAAAATCCTCTAAAAAATTCGCTCAAAAAACAGCAAAGGCGGGAGTTGCACCCACAAACTACACCTAGACATATTTTTTTGAAAGATTCTTCAATATTCGAAACAAAGATGTTAAGATGATAATATAAATGGTCAGGTAGTTGGCAAAGTAAGGAAGATAAACTTCTCTTCAATGAGAGTTATCTGCTGTAGTCAACTACAATTTGGATGAAAAACAGGATCCTTTTATAATACAAAATGAACAATCTTATACCAATGAAGAATGAAGTCGTCCAGAAGAGAAAAAATATAATTTCATCTCTAGATTTTTGGAATAACATTCCAAAAGATGTGAAAGAATTATTGTTTTTTACAGAAGAAGATGTCCCTCAAGATATTGATTCAATGAGAGTAGGATTAGAATTATCTTTTGATCTACATAGTTCTGAAGGTTATAAGATTAATGAAATAAAATTAGGGACTCGAAATGATCCAAGCACAATCTATTTTCCTTTGCCAATAGAAATTGTTAATAACTTAGAATTAATTCCTGAACCAATACGTTATCCTAAGTACTATAAATTATCCCCCCAACAAAG
>JAILIJ010000160.1 GCA_024695315.1 Bacteroidaceae bacterium | reverse complement strand
AATGTAGAGAAGAGTGCATCCATGACAGGAGCAACAGAGGAAGGAATTGCCCTTGGCGAAAAGATGAGTAATGCCCTACTCAACTTTGCTCGTTCAGGAAATCCTAATGCTAAAGGACTTCCACAATGGCCAGCTTTCACTCCAGATAAGCCAGCAACGATGTATTTCGATGCTCCTAAATGTGAAGTTATAGTTAAGTAATATATTAAATTGTAGGTGGGATAAAAAGCTATGGGACTTTATATTATTCTATTTCATCGCATAAATTGAACCATAGCAAATCTCAAATTTGGAAATTCCCGAACAGTTTTATGTTCGGGAATTTATTTTTATCATAAAGAGTCAGTCTCAATTTTCAAGATTAAAAGAAGAAAGGAATTGCAATTTCTGTCTACTTATCGTAAAAAACAGAAAAAGCACGTCTAAAAGAACGTACTTTTCTACCCCACATCCTTCGGCAACGGTTCGTATTACCTTCGTAATTCCTTCGAATCAATTAGTAATTTCTTCTTGTGATGAAAATCAAATTTTCGGCATAAACAATCTGTCTCCATCTCTTGAGGAAATCGGACGTCACGCATTGTCGTCAGATGAATAAGCAAATATAATATATTTATCAGCGTTTTGCAAATTTTTGATTTACAATAATAAAAAAATTAAGAAAGTTTAACTCTTAAAGTGTAAGCGAATGATAAGATAGTATAAGTATTCCGTTCCATATTCATTTTTTTCTATTTTTCACATTAGTTTAACATAAGGATATCATAAAATTTGCATTTTTATTATTCTTGAACTTATCATTTTTCGTTGAGAATTGGACAGCATTATTTCTGCGTGCCATCGGCGCAATACTGGAAGTTTTATGCTCATGGTATTGAAACCATATAAGATCAATTTAACGGTAATTTAACAGTCGATTAAACCGTTAAATTAACATTAAAATACAAATACTAAATTCAGCTAAAACATCGATAAAATTATTCTATTAGAGATTGAAATTGTTTATGTCGACACGTATCACTTAGATGACTATAAATATTGAATATCAGAATATACATAACTACCATAAATATAGAGAATAAAACTAGCATTATATACTTACTATTTTGCTCTATAAAAACAAATAATTGCGTCTGAATACCAAAAGAGAAAAGTGGAACATTATCTGGCAAAGACAACAACCAATGGTAGAATATCATACCTATAACCACACCACACATTGCAGCAACGACAACAAATCTCCTGTACAAACGTACTTCCTTTTCGTAATATTGCTTTACGAACTCCACAGCAGCCAATTTCTTCGATAAAGCGGCCATGAATTCATCATCGCTATTCATTTCCGGTTTGTATTTGGAAAACAAATCTTCAAATAACTTATCTTCTGTCATCGCTAAATCAAATGTTTTAATTGTTCACGCCCTCTGGATAATTGTTTTTTAACAGCATCCTCTGAACATTCCACAATAGTTGATATTTCCTTTATCGAATAACCCTTCATATAAAAAAGCAATAATGCTGTACGTTCCTTTGGCGGCAAAGAGTCAAGAGCTATATATAGTTCTTGATACTCGAATGAGGAATCCGCGTTTGACGACCCTTCTATTTGTGTCGCTTCTTCTATCGGCTTAAATGTCTTATAAGCTCTTCTATTATCGAGATATGTGTTATAAGCTATCTTATATAGCCAAGCAGAGAAATTTCCGTCATCCGGGAAATGTGAAATCGCCAAATATGCTTTCACAAGGGCTTCCTGCGCTATGTCGTCAGCCTCATCTTTATTTCCGCAATTCAAAGCAAGCAGAAAACGTCGTAATTGTTTCTGCTCACTTGAGACGAGTTTTATGAATTGCTCACGTTTCACCTTTATTGCTCAGCTATTTGATCAACATTTTCTTTCTCCTGCGCTTCACTTTCGTTCATTTCTTTAGCAAAGTATTTCTTTGAAATGAAGAAAGATATAAGATATGCAATACCCATAGCCAGCATTATAAAACCACCCAAATAGAAC
>JAILIJ010000364.1 GCA_024695315.1 Bacteroidaceae bacterium | reverse complement strand
TAATATCAATATTCCATGCACAGCCGTTATAGATTGTAATAGTAACTTCATCACTTTCGTAAGAAGCAAAATCACAGCCAGAAACTAATACTATAAAAACTGTAATAAAGCAAATAAACCATTTTCTCATAAAACAAACACTCCTTTATATTTTTTTATTTTCCTTGTCTATATTTATCACGAAGTTTAGGAAGTGCTCTCGCTTCCTTTCCATCGTAACATTCAATAATTGCAGGTTCAAAACCACGCTTCATAGCATCGAATATCTGATTTAAATACTTTTCAAGTCGAACCTTATCTGATTCTGGAATCTTATCAGAAATCTTAACTGCTTCTACTTTATTGATATAGAACTTATCTTTGTTTATTTCAATATCCTCACGCTTATTTTCTGTAGTTGGCAAGGCTTTTTTCTCTTTGAAAGAAGAATACCATTCTTTAAATTCTAAGAATGTGTCGTTTACAACGTGCTTGATAACTTCGTGTACATCACCACTAAGTTCTAATGCTTGTTCTGCTCTTGATAGATTTTTTGCTTTTCCTTCTGGCGTAAAACCTTGACGTTCTAGTTCAGCACGGTTATTGATAAAAAATCTTGCACAGGAAAGTTGATTTGAAATATCACGTTGGTCTAAACCTATACGCTCTCTTGCTTCTTTTTGGTAATCAATCCAAGACAGCCCACTTTGAGCATAAAGACCTTTATCGTAAACAAGAGTGTAGAGTAGTATTGCAGAAAGTAGCCAAGACTTATTTGAATAATCATTTAACTTCTTAATACCATTTTCGATATATTCCAAATCATCGGTATAAAATAAGTCTAAAGCATCTACAGTTGCGTTTTGCATTAAGGCAACAGCAGTTTCTTTTGCTGATTCAATTGTGTCGATAGTAGCATCAAATGCTTTGTTAGTTCTTGCCATTGATTATCTCCTTATAAAGTTTATATTGTGCTTCGTATACTTCTGGAAACATATCTGGTTTCCAGTAGGTGTAAAGATTGGTTGTGGTAGGGTCTTTATGTCCTATAACAGCACGAACTTTTGCATCTGGAACATTTTCTGACAGTAAATAAGTATTGTAAAAATCTCTATTCGTATGAACACTTAGCTTCCGTTTTTTGTGGTCAATTCCAAGACGTTCGTAATTTTCAATAAGATTTGTATAGAATGAATTGATGTTTAAAGGTTTGCCAATATGTTTTCCTTCATGATTTACGAAAATAAAATCATCAAAAGTCTTGAGTTTTTTTGCCATTTCTACAGGAATTGGCACATATCTGTTTACATAAGTCTTGATTCCACCCATTCCAAACGCTCTAGAATAAGAATGTTTTACATCAAGATAGTTTTCATAGACATTTTCTGTACGAAGTGCCACAACTTCGGAGATACGCATACCAGTAATTATATCGAGTAGGAATAGTAATTTGTTGTCATACCACCACTTTCCGTTATTGTATAAATCTCTAATCTCTTGAATTGTCAAAAGGTCACGCTTTACTTTTTCAACATCACGAAATGACAGATTTGCAGAAGGAATGTATTCAATTATTTCTTCGTCAAGAGCCTGCTTAAAAATCAAATTAAGAACAGTTTGTGCAGAGTTTACCGTTTTCGGAGCCCACCTTTCGTTTGCCCAGATTACCCAGTCTTTAATATCAGAACGCTTAATTGATGTTATGCCGAAGTCAGCAAAATATGGCATTAATTGATTGCGAAGAAACTTGTTATAAGCGAGTAGAGTTTCCTGTGAGATTTTTTCTTTGTTCGCAACTTTCCATTTGTAGTAGCGAGAATTCATCGAAAAGAAATTTTCAGTATACTTTGCAAAGGATAATTTAGATGCAGTCTTAAACTCTCCGCTATTATAAAGTTTCTGACAGAATCTACGTGCGGCTGAAAGAGTAGTGCATCCAGTAGATTTAGCGGATGAACGATGTCCTTGTTCATCACGAAATTGGTAATAATAAACAGTCTTACCAGAAGGAAGTGTGCGAGGAAAAATTGTATAAGGTTCTGTAACTCTCATATCGTGAAACGCTCCGATATTAGATTTGCTAACAATCTGCTATCAATGCTCCTCACAAGTAACTGTAACTTTATGTATTATACGGAATTAGCAAATACCCGAGAGGAGACTTGAATTACTATAAAGTAAGCAAGTAACAAAAGTCAGCGGATTCTTACTATAATATACAAAACAAAATCTGTCAAATTCATTTAGTAATATTTGCAAAACATAAAAATCTTCATTTTATTTGCTAACACATTTGCTAACACTCTAAAATGTTGGTATACCGAGGTTATGGTATACCAAGGTTAAGGTATACCGAGATATGAGTAACCCGAGGATAGGGTATACCCAGAATA
>JAILIJ010000338.1 GCA_024695315.1 Bacteroidaceae bacterium | reverse complement strand
GTCTCCTGAGGAGGAGTTGTGCCAGCACATTGGATAGCTAGAAGGTATTGAGACAATACAACTCTGCGTTCTAGTTCTTTGGCACGCGGATCTGTGCAAAGGCTAAAATCCACGGCTGCACCAGACTTCCAATATTCATTCCAATATGCCTTTGTACGTTTTACAGAAATTTCAGAATTCTCATATCGTGCATCAGGAATATCCTTGGAAAACTCGACCTGAAGCGACCAATCTTGCTTTTTGGGAGTAATTACAATCCTATTATTTTCACAAGATATATTTTTTATGTCAGACGACAAAACATTTATATAGTATGTCTGATTGCCATCCAAGGTGTGAGAAAATACAAATTGATTATTATCGTCATTTCTTTTAATTTCAGAACTTTGGTGCTTGTCGTCACTATTCCAGTTGCAGGCATCATCACTATGAACTCCAGTAGGATAAGGGAAACGTATGACGACTTTATTTAAGGAAGCATCCGTAATACGTGCAACAACCATATCCTTCTCTGTGTCACATGATGTTTGTACTCGGATATTTTCCCCATTATAATTGAAAGATGATGTGATAATGCCATTCCACATGTCAAGTGTCTGCGAAATGTCCTTTATCTTATCCTTATCCATATTTAGGAATCCTACCGTTCCTAAGTGTAAACGATGAGGATTGGCACGAAGATAATCGCTCGCATTTTTCTCTCTGCCACTCTTCCATTGGCATGAATACAATTCTTCTTGTCCACGTCCAAAATCAAAGGATTTAAGTGCCTCCTTAGATGTATAACCTTCTGTATTTGGAAAGCTATGCCATCCCCATTGCGACATGGTTCCAAGAGGTACACCCTTACTATAAAGCTCAGGGAAGGTCTGCAAGCCTGTGACGTCACAAGTAAAGGCAAACTCACCATTTCCAACACTTAAAGAACCGAGAGTATCTATCCTTGTCAAGTGCGGATTATTACGCGTAACAAGAGAATATCTGTCAATAGCAGCTTCGGCGGAATAAAAATATGCAGTCGAAAGTAGACAAAAACATATTGTAAATATTCTTTTTACAGCACTTTGGATTGCATTATGCACGTAAGACGGCCTTCTTAATATTGTTAGATTGAAAATGTTTTTCATGATTTTCCATTTTTTGTTTATGCAAAGGTATATATTTTTTCGAATAATACAAAATCTCAATTCATGTTTTGCGGGTTTGAAGAAACCTCAGTTTTTAGACCATAAATTTTAGTAGAATAATATAAAAGTATAAATAAGCGAATGGCTTTTATTTGCGGTACAATTAACAACAATTGTCTTTTTTACTTTAATTTAACATATCTCCAACTTCTGAAACTTAAATGACTACCGCAGTATAAAAAACTTTAATTTTTTATAATTTTTCGTAATTGAAATACAATAATGACTTTTTTTTATTATATTTGCAGCATGAAAATGAAAACAAAACGACAACTTGCACCATGGATCCTCTTAGCAGTGTTTGTTCCTATGCTTGTCCTGTCTATGCTTCATATTCATCATTCTGATGAAAAGGTTGAGGAGACATGTGACGAGTGTGTACATCATCATTGCGATGGACATCTCAATCAGCAGATTGGGACTTTCCATGTATGTTTGCTTTGTCAGTTCACAACTCTCCCAATGCTTGTGGCTGACATCAATACGTTTTCATTTTTCTTTCATGCGAATAAAATAAATATCAATACCTTTATACAGGTTCCTTACTCTATATTGACAGAAATAGTCAGTCTTAGAGCACCGCCATCAATTTAATTTTTCACCTTTGTATAGTTGAAGAAAATTACACATTTTAAATTATGTGTACCTTTTATGTTTTATTCTATAAAAAAATAATACAAAATTAAAACGTAAAAAGGGAATAAACACTCCTATATATTTAGGTTACAAAACATAATAACTCGTAACATTTTTCTTATTCCTCTACTAATGTTGAAATATCAATTTTTGTAGAGAAAACATAAGGGAAATGCAAGTATTCATTTAGCTTATAATTATTAACAAAAAAGGATTATGAAGCTATTGGAGCATAAAAGAGTCATAGCAGCCTATATTTTGCTGTCGGTATTTATACTGATAATAGCAATTTTGACGTTTCATGTTCATAAAACAAATAATGTCAAAGGCGATGATTGCTATGAATGTTTGCACCATGTGCCTCATTCCGGTCACTACAGTATCTACAAAGGCTCATATCACGATTGCCTGTTGTGTCAACTACACAGCATATCGTTTATAGCACCTCAGGTGGTCAAGCTTAATGTAGAGTTCTGTAAAAAATATGTCTCACGCTTGCTGAAAGTTATGCTTGTAGCTTTAGGTAAGAATGACATAAAGCACACACGTGCTCCACCGGAACAAGAAAATCATTTTGGCACAATCTCATTTATAACACAAACTTGTTTGACAATAATTTCATAAAAGGAAATAGAAAATATAATGTCTATCAATATACTGATTGCAGCACTACTCTCATGTAATATCTGCGGAGAGGCTTATACTAACGGATGTACAGATAGCAGAGAAAAAGAAACAAAAGATGAATCTCTGGAGAGCGATTCTACTATTCATTTGAACACGGTTAGTGTCAACGGATTTGATAATCGTGCATATCAGATGAAGTCTTCGCAGTCTACTGTACAGATTAACAAACAGTATATAAGTCAAAACTTTGCAGGTAGCCTTATGCAAACCCTTGAGGGAATACCTGGGGTAAAGGCCATGTCTATCGGATCTGGACAATCAAAACCTACCATTCGAGGATTAGGCTTCAACCGTCTTGCTGTATGTGAAGACGGAGTGAAACATGAAGGCCAGCAATGGGGAGACGACCATGGACTTGAAATCGACCAATTTGCCGTAGATAGGGCTGAAGTCATCAAAGGTCCTGCTGCTCTTCTCTATGGAAGTGATGCAATAGGTGGCGTGTTGAGCCTATACACTAATCATGTTCCTTTTGAGCCATTTGAAGGGGCTGTGGAAATGTTTGGTAGGACCAACAACGAACAAATTGGTCTTTCTGCAAAAGTAGGAGCACGTCTTGGGAAATTTTTCTGGAGAGCAAATATGACTCTTATAGATTATGCAGATTACAAAGTACCTACAGATAGCATT
>JAILIJ010000150.1 GCA_024695315.1 Bacteroidaceae bacterium | reverse complement strand
TAATGATCTTTACAAGGATCAGGCTGCTGAGGGCGTTGTAGCTTTCATGGGCACGTATGTTATCAACTTCAAGAAGTCCCTTGAGATTTGCTGTCACAGTATAACCCTTATGAGAGAAATACTCAAACCAGCTATTATCCTCAGAATTTTCATCTGAAGAATCCCAGTATTCTTCTCCCTGGCCTGCCATATCGTTATTTGCGTGGTCACCGGCAATAGACATAAGTGGGTATAGATTTACCTTACCAGATGTGATGCCAGCAGCCTTCATACGTGCATATACGTCATTCTTATAGTTTTCTGGCATATCAACAGTACCTACAAAGTAGTTCTTGCTATACTTCTGAAGAGCCTCTTCAAGCTGTGTATAGCGGACATTTGCCTTATAAGTATCATAGCTATCAGGATTACCGTGGCCCATGAAAGCTACAACGCCCTCAGCAGCCTGATCCTTGTAAAGATCATTAAGAATCTTAGCAGTGTTCTCTACGTCCTCTGCATTGTTAAGAAGTGGAGTACCAAGCTTAAGAGTAACCTTAGAAAGGTAAGTATCATCAAGGTCTCCAAGTGAATTGTTTGCAAAATCCTTGATATAGTTGATTACTCGGCTGTACTCCTCACCAGGGATAACCTGAAGTGACTGTACTACGATTTCATCATACTTAGCTGTTCCAATAGCATGGAGCCAGAAATTTGGTGCATAATAGTTACGCTTGTCTGTATTCTCGCCTGCTGCAGCACGATTGATACAGATTGCTGAACTAAAAGACAAGTACACATCATAGCCAGAGAACTTACTCTTGTACTCATCAATAGTAGCATCAAAAGCATCGTATGCCTGCTGCCATGTTGATCCGAAAGCAACGAGCAATACTGCCTTGTTGTTTTTCTTCTGTGCATTGACCTGAGCATCTACCTGTGCCTGATAAACTGCGTAATTTCCGCTAACGTCATCGTCATCATCATCTGAACACGAAGTAAATGGCAGTGTAGCCATCATTGCAATCATTGCAACCAATAAAGATTTAAGTTTCATAGTTCTTAAAAATTAATAGTTTAAGTTAATATTATTTTTCCCTTTTGATGGAATTTTATTTTCTTATTCCTCCTCGCCATACGTCTGTCGGCGAGTTGTTTTTGTTTTTACACTCTTTCCTTGATTATACCTAATACTGAAAGCTACATATACGGCTGTTGGCGGTGTAGTAGTTCCAAGGTGGTAAGGGCGTGGTGTACGGTCAACGTGGTTGAAGATATTGTCAACGCCACATTCAAGGCGGTAAGTCATCTTTCTGCCTTCGCGTCCGAAGTCATGAGTGGTATTGAGTTTCCATATTTGATACCCCTTACCATTACCATCGTTTTGATAGTAGCGTTTGCTGCTACCACGTGTATACAGACCTAGTCCAAGTTTGTATTTTGGACAGAAACGATGTAGCCATGTGGCATAGGCATTCCACTTGTGATGCGCCATACCGTCAATGGTAACATTTCTGAGACAATCATGATCTGAGTTATATACATGTGCATCGGTGTCAAGATAGCTGTAGTTAGCCCCCACCGTGAGTTCACGCGTTAACTTATAACTGGCATTTAGGTCGACACCACACGTCTTGGCATCTTCCATATTTTTATACTGTCTCGGCACAATATCCATACTTCCATCTCCCAGATATTGCGTAGCTCCAACAGGAATGTCGCTAACAGAAATATTGACCAAAGTAATCATATTATCAACATTGTTCACATATCCTGTGGCAGATAACGTGAGTTCGCCACTTCGGTATTCTATTCCTGCCGTCCAATAGTTGCTTGTCTGAGCTTTAAGGTCCGTATTACCCATATAGTAATATTGTCGCTGCCCCATCTGTCTTAGATAGCGATAGTATAGCTGTTTAGGCGTTGGAGTCTTAAATCCTTGACTCCATCCCATGCGCAAGCGGAAATCTCCGAGACTAAACATTGTGCTAAGTTTTGGAGTGGCACGAAATCCGAAAGACTTATTCTGGTTTATTCGTATGCCAGCCGTAAGACTCATCCATTCTATGTCGTTGTATTCATCCTGGAGATACAGGGCACCAGTATAGTCGTTGGCTTTTCCGTCTTCTACCCTTGTTGGGGCATTGAGGTAATCGTATCTATATTCAAATCCTGAACTTAGAGTATTACCATACGGAAGTGAGAATACTCCCTTGAGCATTGCCATTGTTCGCTGTTGATCAGATTGTAGTTTCTTCTGTCCTGCGAAGTATGGAAAATAGTTCGTAAAATTGCCGTTAGGGTCGTAACCGTCCTCAAGTGTGGTATCCGTATATTTATAATAATACGCATGCTTATTCCAATCGACGTCGAGTGAGATAAAATCCTTACGCTTGAGTTTCCATTTACCTCCTATTGCAGCGCTGGCATTCCTATACATCAGGTCGTATGTATACACATCGCATGACGGATAATTACCATTCTGTGGACGATTGATAATCTTACGGTAATAGCTTCCTTCGGTATATAGCTCTATATCCTTTACCGGTTTATACGTTAGCCTTTCCGCAATCTGCCAATTGGTATGCTTATTGACCGTCATGTTTCGGCTATTGTCCACGAGCATGGCTTCTGTGTATTCCTGTGATGTATTTTGCCATCCGTCAGAATGCTGAAGTTGGAAATTTGTGTTACTCGTAAACTTTCCAAAGCCTATAGCCACTCCGTCGTGCAGACGTAGGTCGTTATATTTGCCATAGCGTACGGTATTGTCAAGATGTAGCCCACTATCCTTATGTTTTCGGGTTATGATATTGACAACTCCAGCAATGGCATCGCTACCATAAAGAGCACTCTGAGCCCCCTTGACAATTTCGATGTGGTCGATATTGTTAGGATCAATAAGACTGAGATCATTCTCGCCGCCATTGTCGCCATGCAGTCTCTTGCCGTCGACAAGGATCAAAATGTAACCATTGCCAAGTCCTCCGAGCTGCATCTGACTTCCCATGTCCCCCTCGTTGAATGCAAACGAAGCTGTTAGGCCTCCAAGAATGTCCTCGATGGACTTACCGCCAAATGTGTCGAGCACTTTACGTGAAATGACCTCTGTCTGAACGGGAACGTTCTTGAGCAAATGCTCTGTACCTGTGCCCGTAACGACAATCTCTTGCAAAGTGTCAGCTTTCTCCTGTGCATGAGATATGGCAACACAACTCGCCATCATAGCGAATGCTGTAATATAAAATTTCAATGTCTAGAAAATGTTTTGATGTCTTCCAAGCCCTATTCCTGGGCGCTCAGAGACTTTTATGTATTAGAACATGGCAGGTTTTCTGGCTTACCATTGGGATGAACAGTCTTCCCGACTAACGAGTCAGTGACCTTTTTGTGTCCTTCCCGAAGAATAATGGTTTACAGCTGCAGGTACAGCTCAGGTTTTCCACCTGATTCCCTCTCACAAGATAAGGCTGGATGCCTTCTCGTTCACCAATTCGGTTGCAAAAGTACAACATATAATCGGAATCGCAAACTTTTTCGATTATATTTTTACAGGAGCAAAAGTTAGATATCGCATATCAACTATTTGCTCCTGTTGTATTTTTTATGAATATATATGTCTAAATGTAGTAAGAATTTGAGTTCTTACAATTAATGATTTACTTTTCCCAAAGTGACTTGGCTGGTAAAATCTTTTCCATCCATATCATGTCATACCACTCACCGAACTTGTAGCCACAACGATGGAAATGAGCAACAGTCTTGTACCCTAATTTCTCATGGAAACGTGGGCTCTGCTGTGTGAGGTGACTATTTGGTTTGTCTATCCATGTGATGCAAGCGCAGATATTGATAATACCTTTTGCCTCTAAGAGTTTTTCCAATTCGGCATATAGCATGCGTCCAACGCCCTTGCCATGCTGTTCCTCAGCCACGTAAATACTTGTCTCTGCACAATGGTCGTAAGCTCGGCGTCCCTTAAATGTGCCTGCATAGGCATATCCGATAATCTTTCCATCGTCTTCGGCTACAATATATGGATATTTCTTCAGTGTGTTCTCTATTCTTGAACGAAATTCTTCTACAGAAGGTACATCATATTCAAATGTAATGGCCGTTTTCTCTACGTATGGTGCATAGATTTCTACTAGCGCCTTTGCATCGTCTGGAGTACATGTTCTTAAGCTAATCATTGTCTTTTTATTTTTGTCTGTGATTATATTATTTAGATATTTAGAAAACAGATATCACGTGTCTATTTTCTTTCTGACTGCAAAAGTACAAACTAATAATGATTTTTAGTGAATGGATGGAGAGATTTTTTATTTTTACCGTGTCGGGATTTGTAAATGTGTATATTTTTCCGTTCCTTTGCATAAGAGAAAAATATCCATTCTTGTTTTATTAATGATTTTTTGACTGCTTATATATGGCAAATACATCACCATTTCTTGAAGTTATCGGATTGACAAAACGTATTGGACACAGAGTGCTGTTTGAGAACATTTCCTTCACCGTCAACGAGAGGGAACACATTGGTCTTATAGCAAAAAATGGCACAGGTAAGTCCACTCTCCTTAGCATAATTGCAGGAAATGAAGGGCATGACGGAGGTAAGATGATTTTCAGAAATGACATCAAGATTGGATACTTGGAACAAACTCCAAAAATAAGTAAGACCGAGCTTAAGGACAAGGACGATGAGTTCATGTTGCTATATACTCAATATCTTACTCAAATGAAAATTTCGCCAGAGGAATCAGAAAGAACGGAAGAGCAGCTCTCTGGAGGACAGGTGAAACGTATAGCATTAGCAAGAGTACTGGCAGGCAAACCTGACATGCTTATTCTTGATGAGCCTACGAACCACCTTGACTTAGAGATGATTGAATGGTTGGAAAAGTTCCTTTCACGTACAACCATGTCCATCCTTATGGTTACACATGATAGGTATTTCCTCGACAGAATATGCACAACCATCATCGAGATGGATGATATGCAGCTTTACCCTTATAAAGGGAACTATGCCTACTACCTGGAAAAGCGCCAGGAAAGGATAGAAAACATGAATGCTTACATTGCACGTGCTAATAATTTATACCGCACCGAACTGGAATGGATGCGCTCTACTCCATGTGCGAGGTCAAGCAAGGCAAGATATCGCATCGAGTCATTCTACGATCTGGAAAAAGTGGCTAAAACACGCATAACAGACGAGAAGGTGAAACTGGAAATGAAGGGAACATATATCGGCTCTAAGATCTTTGAGGCTAAAAATGTCAACAAAGCATACGGAGATAAAGTTATTCTAAAAGACTTCGAATACACTTTCTCTAGATATGAAAAAATGGGCATTGTAGGCAACAACGGAACTGGTAAGTCTACTTTCGTGAAGATGTTGCTCGGCGTTGAACCACATGACAGCGGACAAATAGAAATTGGAGAAACTGTCAGATTCGGATATTATAGCCAGGAAGGCATGAAATTCAGAGAAGACCAAAAGGTTATCGATGCTGTAAGGGACATTGCTGAATATGTGGACATGGGAGGCGGAGAGAAACTTTCTGCAAGCCAATTTCTACAGCATTTTCTTTTCCCACCAGAAGAACAATTTAGCTACATTTACAAACTGAGTGGAGGAGAAAGACGTAGACTTTACTTGTGCACAGTACTCATGACATCGCCTAACTTCCTGATCCTCGACGAGCCTACAAATGATCTGGACATTGTGACTCTACAGATCCTTGAGGAATATCTCAAAAACTTCAAAGGATGCCTCATTATCGTCAGCCACGACAGATATTTCATGGACAAGGTCGTAGACCATCTATTGGTATTCAACGGAAACGGAGATGTACAAGATTTCCCCGGAAACTATTCTCAATACAGAGAGTGGAAAACAGAAAAGGAAAAGGCTGAAAAAGAGAAAACAGAAGCTGTTAAACCTGCGGAAACTACTGCAGTAAACAACAGAAATGCTAATCGAACTCGAAAACTCACATATAAGGAGAAGAAAGAATTTGAACAACTCGAAAAGGATCTAGAATCTCTTAATAAGGAAAAAGAGGACATCGAGGCAGCCCTTTGCGGAGGAACAACTTCTGTAGAAGAGATTACGAAACTTTCTAAAAGACTACCAGAACTCAATAATGAGATTGACGAAAAGGAAATGAGGTGGTTAGAACTTAGCGAAATAAATGGATAAAACAAACAGTAATTCCATATCAAATGATTGTTCACAACTTAGGTTTCTAAACCACAGAACATCTCCACTAAAAAATATATAAATTCTTGATAAAACGAATATGAAAATAACTTCAGCAGAATATAAAGGGTCTTCACCACGAGCAGACATGTGTCCAAAGACAGAACTGCCTGAATATGCGTTCATAGGGCGCAGTAACGTAGGTAAGTCTTCACTCATCAATATGCTGACAGGCAAGTCTAAACTCGCCATGACAAGTTCAACACCTGGTAAGACCATGCTCATCAACCATTTTCTTATAAATAATGAATGGTACCTGGTCGACCTACCTGGCTATGGCTTTGCACTTAGAGGAAAACGAGAAATGGACAAGCTCAAAAATCTCATATCACATTATGTTCTCGACCGTCAACAACTGACTTGTCTGTTTGTTCTAATAGATATAAGACATGAGCCACAAAAGAAAGATCTGGATTTCCTCGAATTTGTCGGAGAAAATAATGTTCCGTTTGCTATCGTATTTACAAAAGCAGACAAACTGAGCAAACAAAAGATTCAGAGACAGGTAGATTCTTATCTTGAGCAACTGAAAGAGTCATGGGAAGAACTTCCACCACATTTCGTTACTTCCTCAAGCTCAAAACTCGGAAGAGAAGAACTACTCGCTTACATCGAAGACATAAACAAAGAGGTCTAAAAAGTCTACAAGATCACAGAAATATACGTTTGACCGCACGATTTACCTTATAACTTCATACCTATAAATTCATCATAAGGTAAATTCGTGTGGTCAAAACGCTTACCATACCATCTAATTAAAACACATAAAGAAATAAAAACGGGAAAAGTCCATTCAAATAATTATTCTAATATTATTTTTTATCTATTTCATTAAAAAAATGAGATTTTTTTTGTTTATAAATATTTTTTTTATAACTTTGCACATGAATTAAATGGACAGTTTCTCTATCCAATATAATTTTCCAACAATATTACATTAGTTTTTATAAGTTTAGACTAACATTTTTAGTTAGTCATAACTCGTAATTCACACGTTATTATTGTGTGTTTCGCGTTCACGCCATAAGTGCGATGTTACGCAATATTCTCAAGAAATTAAAACACATTATACTTACCACTCAATCATGTATAATAAAGAGCAACTAAGCGGAATGAATCGTTCCGAACTTGAAAAGATTGCAAAAGAGTTTGACATCAAAGGACTCACAAAGAAAAATATGGACGACATAATTCTTGATATCCTTGATGCACAAGCCAGTGCTTTTGCTTCAAACGCAATTTCCTCAGATGACAAAGCACCAAATAGAAAACGTTCACGAGTAAGTGTAAAGAACGTTGACAGGGTGTATACTGCCAACCAGGAAAAAGCTAAAAAGGTTGACAAAACTATGAAAATAACAAAAGACGAATCTTTATTTGCTGACTTATCCGACGAAGAAAAGGACATGCTCGCAAATAACAATATAGCCGAGGCTGTTAATACAAGCGATGACGCTGAAAACTTAGAGCTAACAGCCGAAGAACCTGCACCAAAGAAGCGCGGTCGCAAACCGGGAAGCACAAAAAAGAAGGCTGCCGAAGAAAACGTTGAGGAGCCTACTGAAAATTCCAATGAGACTGTTGCTGAAGAGGGAACAGAAGAAGCAGAAACAAGCAGTACAACCGATGAAGAAGCTAATACTAAAGCTACAAAAAATACTGCTAACACTACTACCACAAAGAAAAAGACTGCAAAATCTAAAGTAGAAGAAGATAATGCAGAAAACGAAGAAAAGGAAGTACAGCAAAACGATATAGAGAACACTGAAGAAACGTCTGACAAAAACAACACAGAGGACGATTCTGAAACTAATAATAATGGTTTTGATTTCGCAAGCGTCATTCCTGAAGCAGGATACGTTCCTGACAATGAACATAAAGAAACTACCATCATTAACAAAAACTCTTCTGACTTTACTCCACCAACTGACGGTACAGACTTTATTATTGTTGAAGACATACCTAACGTAGTTGAGTTCATGCCTGGTAACATGGACTACTTCAATAATAATAACGATCGCTTCAATAATAAAAATAATAATGACAATTTTGCAGCTCCTGCACGTAACGAAGAGCCTGCAACAAGAGAGCCAGAACCACAAAATGTGGTAATCAAGCGTAAAGAATATGATTTCGGCGACATTCTAAGAGTCTCTGGAGTTCTTGAAACGGTTGAGAACTATGGATTCCTTCGCAGTTCAGACTATAACTACCTTCCATCACCAGATGACATCTACGTCAGCCAGCAACAAATCAAACATTACGGATTGAAAACAGGAGATGTTGTCGACGGAACAATACGCCCACCTAAGGACGGAGAAAAGTTCTTCCCTCTGACAGACATTTATCTCATCAATGGATGTGAACCATCACGCGTTCGCGACCGTATAGCATTCGAATTCCTCACACCTCTTTTCCCTGAGGAAAAATTCAAATTATGCAAGGGACATAATGACACCCCATCTTCACGAATTGTCGATCTCTTCTCTCCTATCGGAAAAGGCCAGCGTGCACTTATCGTAGCACAGCCAAAAACTGGTAAGACGCTATTGATGAAGGACATTGCTAACAGCATTGCAGCTAATCACCCAGAAGCATATCTCATGATGCTTCTTATCGATGAACGTCCTGAGGAAGTAACAGACATGGCGCGTACCGTTAACGCAGAGGTCATAGCTTCTACTTTCGACGCACCAGCCGAAAACCACGTAAAGATTGCCGGTATCGTACTTGAAAAGGCAAAAAGAATGGTAGAATGCGGACACGACGTCGTAATTTTCCTTGATTCCATCACACGTCTTGCACGTGCTTACAATACAGTAAGTCCTGCATCTGGTAAGGTTCTTTCCGGAGGTGTTGACGCAAATGCACTTCACAAGCCTAAGAGATTCTTCGGAGCAGCCCGCAACATTGAAGGAGGCGGTTCGCTTACTATCATAGCTACTGCACTCATCGATACAGGTTCAAAGATGGACGAAGTTATCTTTGAGGAATTTAAGGGTACCGGTAACATGGAACTTCAACTTGACCGTACATTGGCCAACAAGCGAATTTTCCCAGCAGTCAACCTTATCGCATCTTCTACTCGTCGCGACGATCTGCTTCTCGATTCTTCTACACTCAACCGTATGTGGATTCTACGCAAGCACATTTCCGACATGACATCTGTAGAGGCTATGGATTTAGTCCTAAACTATGTGAACAGAACCAAGAACAACGAGGAATTCCTTGCCAGCATGAACGGATAAACACAAAACTTCATATATTCCAGAAAAAGGGTGTTTCAGAACTAAATGTTTTGATGCACCCTTTTACTTTTTATTGCTGTTCTTTAAAACACAGCTGCATACCCAATTAGTGATTGAGCAGTGTTTGAGCGCTGCTCAAACACTGCTCAAACGCATATTTCCTCTTTAACGATTCGTAATTTGCAACCAGCAATTATTTTCCCCAAAAAACGCTTAAAATCAAAACGTCCGGATAATTCTTTCAAATCATCCAGACGTTCTTATCTATGGGTAAAAAAAATCTATTTCAAAAAAACTCTCTCATTTTGCATATTTACTTCCAAAGAATAAATACAACCGAGATACTATTTCACAGAATCCATATAATCCTTAATACTAGGATTGTTTCTAAATGTATCAGGTGCACGACCATAAATCTCATCTATCTGTGGATTTGTGGTAGGATAGCCAAAATGTCTATATTCCCTATCACAAAGTTCAAGAAACCAAGTCACGCCCAAAACATTATCAAAGTTATCAACAATAAAATTTGTCTCCAACTTATCAAGAGCAAGTCGCAGTTCAGCTTCATTTTCCGCCATTTCAACTGAGACTTCATCAAAATTCATTCCGCCAAGAATCAGTTCTGCCTCCTTCTTAGGCAATTCTGCAAGTTGCATCGTCAATGAATCACGTGACAGAAGGAACTGGTAGAAAATTTCATTTAGTGGAGTACCCTCAACCTTCATAACATCATCCTTGACACTTACAATGATTTTCCCTTCTTCAAGTACTACTGGCATTGTAGCACCTCCAATGTCGAGCTTTACACACATTACAGAGTCAAGCGCTCCACACATAGAAAATTTACCGTGCACAATCTCACAAGAGTCAATTTTTATCAACTGCTCACCCTTATAATACTCAAGGAACGCTGTTTTTGAATCAAAAACAGACTGAAGAGAGGTTCCTGAAATCGAGTATGAATTCGCACATGAAGACATTGACAATAAAATTATCGCCAGCACGCAAATCAACGAGTATATCTTTCTCATATAGGAATCAAATCTATTATTTTCAAAAAATATTAGGCAAATATACGATATACCGATTACACGGCAAAAAGATTTTAGCATTTGTTAAAACTTTAATAGATATTTACACTAATTTTAACATTATATTACATTTAAGAAAGATTATAAAAATAAAAATACATCAATTATAGAAAATAAACACATTTTAGTTTGGCTGTATCATCTTTTTGTCTTACCTTTGCATCGCAATTAAGGGGAAGAGGTCTAAAAGAAGGCATCACGAAAACCCACAAGGGCGTTTAGCTCAGCTGGTTTAGAGCATCTGCCTTACAAGCAGAGGGTCGGCGGTTCGAATCCGTCAACGCCCACTTTAGAGAGAACGAAAGTTCTCTCTTTTTTTATATCTAAGAACTTTTTCATAAACTTTTGTTTATTCTTTTATATTATGTTCGCTAAAACTATATCTCTTTAGCGTACTTTTCATGCAGAACATTTTATTAATCAATGCAGAATAATTTCTTTATTCCTACTGGGCAATTCTATGCCTATTGCGAAATAATTCTTAAAATCATTCAATGGTACGGTCGTACCATTGAATGGTACGACTGTACCATTGAGTGGTACAACCGTACCATTCAATGATTCGGAAAATTTCTTCAGAA
>JAILIJ010000147.1 GCA_024695315.1 Bacteroidaceae bacterium | reverse complement strand
ATAAAAGGAAGAATTCCACATCGCTGACCACATATAATTACCTTTGAGACGAAGTATGAGTTCGAAGACTTTTTCATACATCTTATGGTTGAATCCGCCAAATGTGCTGTTAGCCCCTGCTCCCATGGCAGGCCATTCGTCGTTGATAAATATGCCTCTATATTTTCCTGCAGGTTCACCGTCTGTGTATATTGCTGATTTGGCATATACGTTCTTGTGAGTTTGTACAGGTACGTCTGCCCACCAGTACCATGGAGAGACTCCTATTTGTTCCGATAGTTCATAGATTCCATAGATTGTGCCTCGTTTGTCAGAACCGACAATTAATAGACAATCCTCGGTTCCATTTTGGATTGTTGTAATTATATACTTTTCGTATTTGCCTTTTAATTCTTTGTCAAGTAGTTTTATCGTTGCCTTATCTTTTGATAGGCATTTCTTCACGATATCACTTTCGCCCCATGTGCCTATTATAATTGGAACGTTTGAGTGTCCAATGACTTTTTGAAGGTCAGACTTTAAATTATCAATAGCAATTATTACGCCTTTGTGCTCTTTTGCATCATATTGGATTATTCCCTCAGATGACAAGCATATATTTGCCTCATGAGGCTTTTCGTTAAAGAAAATGAAACGTTCTGCTGCTTTGATATTTTGAAGCAGAAAAGATAATAATAGGATTGTTAATGTCTTTTTCATAGAGTTATGTTTTTGTTGACAAAAATATAGAATCTAATTTTAATGCCTTTTCTTATTTGTGACCGTAATTTTATCGTGTGTTACATTCTTTGAAGTTTCGGGATTTCGCATAATATGTTTCAGGCCTTACTAACAAGTAAAATCTTTTGTTCCGTTTTTTTTTATTACGGTCTGAATAAAAATATATTACAAAACGTTGGAGGAGGAAAATAAAATGTGTATTTTTGTGGCGTAAATAAATATATAAAGGGTAAAGCTTATGAAATTTAAAAGCTGGTTTTGTTTTTTTTCCTTCCTTTTCACGATGACTATAAATGCGCAATTGCTACCGGCCTTACATGTAGATGGAACACAATTGCGTGACGAAGCAGGCAATAAGGTTGTTCTTCATGGAGTAGCTGATTCACCAGATCCAAGTGATAATAACTTGTATTGGGGAATTGTGGCAAATGACGATTCTATTGATGCTTGTCTAAATTATTTTGAAAAGATTTTTACAGCCATTACTGATAAATCGCAAGGATGTTACACAAATGTTTTTCGCTTACATCTCGATCCTGTTTGGACTAATAATCCAAACATAAAGTCGGATGGCAATTACCTTGGCGATGCAGATATCTCATGTTTCAGTGCTAGTCGACTAAAAGTTTATATGAAGTCGCTGTACTGGAAAATCATCGAGAGGGCTATGGCGCATGGGCTTTATGTCGTTGTTAGACCTCCTGGCACTTGTCATGGCACTATTTATGTGAATGGCGAATACCAGGATTATCTGAAGGACGTATGGGATATAGTGACGAATAATGACTCTATAAAGAAATATTCAGGTCAGATAAGTTTTGAGTTAGCTAATGAGCCCGTTTCTGTGCTTGACGAAAATGGGGAAGTGAGCGAAAGCGCTATAACTGACTTCTTTCAGCCTATCATTAATATTATTCGTGAAAATGGATTTGATGGTATTATATGGGTTCCTGGAAAGACTTGGAGTGCGGATTATCGTTCTTATGTGGAATATCCTATATCCGACAATAATTTCGGATTTGCTGTTCACAACTATAGCGGATGGTTCCTGATTACGGATGATAATTGTGATCATGATTTAGCAATAAATAGTTTTAGAGAATATGTGCCTGTTGTACGTACTAACCCAATACTGATTACTGAAGTGGATTGGAGTCCTGAGAAGGAGGGTACTGGTCATTACGATAATAATGGTAACTGGGTGTTGTCGAATTACGGAACGTGGGGTACTGCTTCTACATCAAAATGGGGAATGGCATATAAGGCGATACTTGACTATTACGACAATGTCGGAATGATAGCGGCATCTACATT
>JAILIJ010000142.1 GCA_024695315.1 Bacteroidaceae bacterium | reverse complement strand
GCCTGCAAAACTTTACGGTTAATCTACTTGCTGGCATCGCAGCTTACTGTTACTTTCCAAAGAAACCTGCCATCAATATTATCAAAACCACTGATAATCAGCTCACTCTTTTCTAAATAAATTCATCGAACTCACGTTAATATTACTATCCACAAAACACACTTTCTCGTTCTTCAACCGTTTCTCATCCAGCTAGAGATAGTGGTCATACCATGGGGGATTCAAAAATTGCTCTGACCTGAATAGAATCCGCCCTTATGGATGAAAGAATTATTGACGAAAAAAAGCCGAACTTCTCTGCGTGAAGTTCGGCTTTTTAGAATATATATTTTATATCAAATTAGATCTGACGATAAGAAGCGACCTGTGATGGATCGAGACGATTAACATAGTTGTTATGCTTCTCTACCTCACTCTCAGCATAGTTGATAAACACATTAAGGCTCTTACCAAACATTTCTGGAGCTTTCTGAGCATCCTGAAGAATGAGGTGACCCATAATGACAAATGCAGCCATTTCGTAAAGCTTACGAGCACATAGATCATGGAAATCTTGATCTGCTGCCTCTTTAACCTTCTCTGTACATGCTGCAAACTTCTCTGCCATAGCTTTCAGACGATCTGCATAGCACTTATAGTCAGCTGCAACTGGTTCTGCCTCGAAGTCCTTAATTACACTATTATAGAAACCATTTGTAACGTAGCGAATGGCTGCAACAGTCTGAAGCTGAGTTGTTCCTTCATATATTGAAGTGATACGGGCATCGCGATAGATACGCTGACACTTGTACTCAAGCATGAATCCTGATCCTCCATGAACCTGAATAGCATCGTATGTAGACTGATTAGCGAACTCTGAGTTCATACCCTTAGCAAGCGGAGTGAATGCGTCTGCAAGTTTAGAGTATTTCTTAAACTCATCGCGCTCCTCTGGAGTGAGCTTGCGCTCCTTTGAGATATCGTCAAGAGCCTTGTAGATGTCTACATAACGTGAAGTCATGTAAAGGAGTGAACGACCAGCATCGAGTTTTGCCTTGATAGTTGCTATCATATCATAAACAGCAGGGAAATTGATAATCTCCTTACCGAACTGCTTACGATCCTTAGCGTATGCAAGTGCTTCCTCGTATGCTGCCTGCTGAAGACCTGTTGACTGAGCAGCAATACCCAGACGTGCACCATTCATAAGTGCCATGACGTACTTAATAAGTCCTAACTTCTCAGAACCACAAAGTTCAGCCTTTGCATTCTTATAGACAAGCTCACATGTTGGACTTCCGTGAATACCAAGTTTATTCTCAATACGACGAACATCTACTCCACCATTTCGCTTGTCATAGATGAACATAGAGAGTCCACGTCCGTCCTTTGTACCTTCTACAGAACGAGCAAGTACGAGGTGAATGTCAGAGTCACCATTAGTGATGAATCGCTTTACACCATTAAGACGCCAGCAGTTTTCCTTTTCGTCGAATGTAGCCTTAAGAGTGACAGACTGGAGGTCAGAACCAGCATCTGGCTCTGTGAGGTCCATAGACATTGTCTCACCAGCACAAACACGTGGAATGTACTTCTTACGCTGCTCTTCGTCACCGAACTCATATAGAGTAACGATACAGTCCTGGAGCGACCAGATGTTTTGGAAACCAGCGTCACCTTCGCTGACAATCTCGTTAATAGCAGAATAGACTGTCATTGGTACATTAAGTCCACCATAACGGCGAGGCATAGTAATACCATTAAGACCAGCCTTGATTGTAGCATCAAGATTCTCGTATGTCTTAGCTGCATAGCGGATACGTCCATTCTCACAATGAGGACCTTCCTCATCAACAGCCTCAGCATTTGGTTCAATAATATTTGCATTTACGTCGCCAGCAATTTCGAGTAGCTTGTCATAATTATCGAGAGCATCCTCATAATCCTTACAAGCATAGTCGTACTTACCATTATCGGCGAAGTTACGTTCTTTGAGTTCCACGATACGCTTCATCAAAGGATGATCCATGTGGAACTTAATCTCAGGAACGTCTGTATATGAATTTGCCATATTTTCTTTTTTGTTAGAAGTAAAATTGTAGTTAAACAGAAATTAAAATTATAGTTAAAAAAGACGGAATTTATTCTGAATCATTCATCATGTTTTACTGCTATATTCGCTACAATGGAGAACGCAGCTTTCGTAAATTGTGAACGAATTTGTCATAATGGTATCGTCTTTTTAACTTCTTTATAACTTCACTTTAACTCCATTTTATTTTGAATTCTTTTTATAATACTTGATAAGCTTTGGAACGACTTCTTCAACAGTACCGTTGATAATGTAGTCAGCAATCTGGTTAATAGGAGCCTGTGGATCATTATTGATAGAAATGATGATGCCTGACTCCTTCATACCGGCAATATGCTGAATAGCTCCAGAAATACCACAAGCAATGTATACCTTAGGACGTACAGTGACACCAGTCTGTCCAATCTGACGATCATGATCAATCCAACCGGCATCAACAGCTGCACGGCTCGCACCAACCTCAGCATGAAGTTCCTTGGCTAATTCAAACAACTGATCAAAACCTTCCTTTGATCCTACTCCATAACCTCCGGCAATAACAATAGGTGCGCCCTTGAGATTGTTCTTTGCAGCCTCAACATGACGGTCAAGAACCTTAACGACATAGTCTGTTGTTGGTACATACTTAGCTACGTCATGTCGGATGACCTCACCTTTATAATTTGCATCAAGAATCTCCTTCTTCATCACACCGTCACGTACTGTTGCCATCTGTGGACGATGCTCTGGGTTTACGATAGTAGCTATGATTGAACCACCGAATGCAGGACGTATCTGATAGAGCTGATCCTCGTAGTGCTTGTCTTCGAACTCACCTGCTGCATTCTTCACCTTCATATCAAAAGAACCGATTTCCAACTGTGTACAGTCGGCAGTAAGTCCTGAATGGAGTGCAGAAGAAACACGTGGACCAAGGTCACGACCAATGACTGTTGCACCAAGAAGACAAATCTGTGGTTTCTCTTCCTTAAAGAGATTTACAACAGCAGATGTATGAGGAAGTGATGTATAAGGGAAAAGACCCTCTGCATCAAAAATGTGTACCTTATCAACCCCGAAAGGGAGAACCTGGCTTTCTACACCGTCAAGACCACAACCAACAAGGACTGCCTCAAGCTGTACCTTAAGTTGGTTGGCAAGCTTGCGTCCCTTAGTGAGAAGCTCCAAACTTACATCAGCAACCTTGTTGCCTTCAAGCTCACAATATACAAAAACATTATTCATTATCCGATGGTGTTAGATTCCATGAGTTCAACAATAAGGCTCTCGATATCAGCATCACTTGATGTAAGAGTCTTGTTTTCCTTAGCCTTGAAAGAGATGCTCTTTACAGCTTTCACATTTGTAGGAGAACCAGCCTTTCCAATCTGTGCTGGGTCTGCATCGATGTCAGCAGCTCCCCAAACTGGGAATTCGATATTCTTGTTTGCCCATACACGCTTAACGTTACGTGTACGACAAGGAGCAGCAGAACCATTTACAGTTACCACGATTGGAAGTGGACCTTCAACAGTCTCCACACCACCGTCAATATGACGCTTTGCAACGATCTTCTTTGCAGCCTTATCCAATGAGATGATTTCCTCTGTATAAGTAATCTGTGTAAGACCAAGCTTCTCAGCTACCTGTGGTCCTACCTGTGCAGTATCTCCATCAATGGCCTGACGTCCACATAGGATAATATCATAATCACCAATCTTCTTTATAGCCTGTGCAAGAGTGTAACTTGTAGCAAGGGTGTCTGCACCACCAAGGGGACGATCGGAAATGAGAATTCCCTTATCAGCACCACGATACACACCTTCGCGCAATACCTCTGCAGCCTTTGGAAGTCCCATAGTGATCATCGTAATTGTAGAACCAGGATTCGCATCTTTAAGACGAAGAGCCTGCTCTAAAGCATTAAGGTCCTCAGGATTGAACACGGCTGGAAGTGCAGCACGGTTCACTGTTCCTTCTGGAGTCATCGCGTCAGGGCCGACATTACGTGTGTCAGGTACCTGTTTAGCGAGCACAACAATTTTTAAACTCATATTTCTTATTAAATTAGGATTATTGCTTTTTTATACGTTTTTACACGTGTTATTTAAGATTTATTCCATTGGCAAAATTACAATTATTTTTCGTAATTGCAACGATTACTCGTTTTTTAATTTAACACATCAATAAAAAAGGGTATTTCCAACTTGAAACTTATCCATTTATGAAACATGGATAAAACAACAAAAAAGCGGAGGACTTGAAGTTTTATTGTAAACACAAATCACTTCAAGTCCTCTGCTTATATTTTTCTTGCAAAAAGAATTTGTTTCATCTTAGTGTCTCTGCCTTCTAACAGAAACACGTGGAGAAGATGAACTCTTTGACTTTTTCTCTTTTGTAGTTGATTTCTGTACAGTAGTGTTGCCTGTAGAAGACTCTCCACGTCGAGTGTTACTGTTTGAAACAGTCTTACGCTTTGAATTCTGCAGCTTAGCAATACTATCCTGACGAGCAAGTTCTGCAGAATCAACAGGAGTAGTCCATATATTCTGTTCGAAATCCTTCAACTCCTTTTCTATACGTGCCTGCTCCTTCTTTACATCCCCACCTTTGGCTAAGTCTGATAGCAGTTTTCCTTGCATATTATTTGTCATGTACACAGTACCTTTGTACTTGTTTGTGGCAAAGAAATCAGCCATAGACATAACAGCCGCATTATTCACATTTGAAGTCATGATAGTATAGCTACTCAAATAAGGAGCAATATCCTCATACTTCACCCAAAACATAGGTTTCTTTGTTCCTGCAAAACCTGAGCTAAATTCATCTACTTCTCCACCTTCTTCATCGCTTTCGACAACAGGGGCAGAACCATATCCTAAATTATCATGATAAATAGGACAAAGAGCTGTGACACGTGTGTGATAAGTTGCCGTATTCTGATCATAATAGTTACTTTCCTTTATATAATAACTAAGCACCTGCCCAGAAGGGATATCACTATTATCTATCTTATAAGAATTTCCTTGCATCTCATAATAAATGCTGAAATTCTCCAAGAAATCCTTGAAATGCATACGCTTTGAAGGAGTGAAATCCTCATGCACATCGTCATACTTATATACTGGTAATTTTCCTGTACTGAAAAGCTTAAACATGAGACTAAACAGATTCATCTGATTGCCCTGTGGCTGTACAGGATAATAGAGAGCGGCATTTTCATCCTTTGTAAGATCAAGCTCGCGATAAAGATCACGTCTCCAATCCACTTCTTGAGGCACATCTACAGCCGTTGGAAACATCAATTCTGCACGACTGACTGTAGCGGTCTGACTTTGGGCAGATTTATTATTTCCAGTTGTTCTTCTCGTTGTTGTACGACGATTACTTGCAGTCTTATTTGTCCCATTATTCAAACGGCTCTTCTGTGGCTGAGCATCAATCTGAAATAGGGTAGACTGAAATAATAGAAGTGATAATATAAATAATATCCTTTTCATAAAAGATTCTTTTTTATCAGTTTATAATGACTTCTACGGATGAAGGCAATGTACGTTGAATACCGTCCGGACCGATTGCTCTAATA
>JAILIJ010000267.1 GCA_024695315.1 Bacteroidaceae bacterium | reverse complement strand
TGTAGAATTAAACATAACCGTGATTAGAATTGTTTTGTGTCAATTTTACATTTCCTTATAAAATACTCATACTACAATAAAATGATTCTTTGTCAAAAATAAACACCCAATAAATAAACCTAAAAAGTTTTTTTTCAGTTTTTTGTTGGATACAATTTCATTTTTTGATACATTTGCATATAGAAAAGAAATTAAGTAAAATAAAGTACTCAGATATACTTGGAGGAATTATGTTAACAGAAGGTTTAAGCCACACAAGCTTTCTTACTGTATCAAAGGAAAATACAGCAAATTATTTGGGAAGCGGAAATTTAGATGTTTTAGCTACACCTGCTATGATGGCGCTCATGGAAAATGCTGCAATGCTAGCCGTAGCCCCATCTTTGCAAGAAGGACAAACAACTGTGGGTGGTCACATTGAATCATCACACCTAAAACCTTCTTTAATTGGTTCTAAAATCGAAGCAACAGCAACCCTTATAAAAATAGAAGGCAAAAAGCTTTTCTTCAAAATAGAAGCTAAAATGAATGATACAATTATTGGCGAAGGAACTCATTTGAGATTCATCGTAGACAAAGAAAAATTCATGTCAAAAATTTAATTTTGAATTAAACATAATTGTAGACTACATTTATTAACGCTTCACTTAAAGTACGAAATCAATAATAGTCAAATAACTAATTCAATTACTATCATTTATGAATTTAGCTAAAATTGCATTAGCATCTGCTATCGGACTCATGACTGGCACATCTGCTTTTGCTCAGAAAAACAAACAAGTAAACACAGATGCTGATCCGAACGAGATGGTTGCCTATCTCTTCACTTACTTCAACAGCAACGATCCTAAAGACGAACAGATATGTTACGCCCTAAGTGATGATGGATATAATTTCACACCACTTAACGGAGGTATTCCTGTTATTTCTAGTGATACAATAGCTTTCACACAATGTGTTCGAGACCCACATATTCTTCGTTGTGAGGACGGTAAAACATTCTACATGGTTGTTACAGATATGAAATCGAACCTTGGTTGGTCAAGCAACAGAGGTATGGTTCTTCTAAAATCAAAAGACTTAATCAACTGGGAACACCATGCTATAAACTTCCCTACCCGATACACGGATAAATGGAAAAATGTTACTCGTGTATGGGCACCAGAGACGATATATGATCACAAAGCAGGAAAATATATGGTTTTCTATTCTCTCCTAACTGCTGACGGAGGATACGATAAGATTTATTATCAATACGCAAACAAAGATTTCACAGACTTAGAAGGTGAACCTAAATACCTTTTTGACTCTGGAAACGCTACAATTGATGGTGACATTGTCTTTAATGACGCAGACGGATTATACCACCTATTTTATAAAACAGAATCTGGACGTGGAATATTCCAGGCTACTGCTAAAAATCTTACTGATAAGTGGAACATTATCAACGAACACGTAGACCAGACGAAAGAAGCAGTTGAAGGTGTTGGCGTATGCAAAACCATCGATGGAAAGTCATGGATTATTATGTATGACTGCTACGCAAATGGACATTACCAGTTCTGCAAATCAACAGATTTGAAAAAGTTCGAATTTGTTCAAAACACAAAAACTGAAGGTAATTTCACACCTCGTCATGGTACTATCATACCAATAACACGTGCAGAAAAAGAACGTCTTATCAAGCAATATGGAAATCTTGGCAACCCTATCCTACCCAACTTCCATGCTGATCCAGAGGTATTATACTCAAATAAGACTAAGAAATATTACATCTATAGCACTACTGACGGAGTTCCTGGATGGGGAGGATATAAATTCAACGTATTCTCTTCTACAGACCTCAAAAACTGGACTGACGAAGGCACAATGCTAAACGCAAGGTCTGAACAAGTAAAATGGGCTACAGGAAACGCTTGGGCTCCATGTATCATCGAACGTAAGATTAAGGGTAATTATAAATATTACTTCTATTTCTCTGCTCATAATCCTAAAACAAATCGTAAGGAAATTGGTGTTGCAATCGCAGACAACCCTACTGGTCCTTTCGTATCTACAGAAACAAGTATCGTTACAGATGCTGACAGACCTAATGGAGTTAGAGGTGGACAAGCTATCGATGTTGATGTATTCCAAGACCCAAAATCTGGTAAATTCTATCTATATTGGGGCAATGGTTTCATGGCAGGTGCAGAACTTAACGATGATATGGTATCAATCAAGAAGGAAACAACCGTAAACCTCACACCTAAGGGAGGAAACCTCAGTACATGGGCATTCCGTGAAGGTGCATACGTAATCTATCGCAAAGGAACATACTATTTCATGTGGTCTGTTGATGATACAGGTAGTGCAAACTATCACGTATGTTACGGTACTTCTAAATCGCCACTTGGACCTATAAGTATCGATGAAAATAACTATAATGTTATAAAGCAAGATGCCGATAACAAAATATACGGAACTGCACACAATTCAATTCTGCAGATACCAGGAAAGGATGAATGGTATATAGTATATCACAGAATCAATAAAAACTTTATGCGTGACAGACGATTCGGAGGACCTGGTGTCCATCGTGAAGTTTGTATTGATAGAATGTACTTCGACAAGAAAGGAAATATCATTCCAGTCAAGCCAACAGCAGAAGGACCTGCGGCTCTGAAAACTAAGAAGTAATAAATTACAAGATAATGAACTACGGATTTATAAAAGTCGCTTCTGCCATCCCATCTTTAAGGGTGGCAGATTGCGATTATAACGAGAGACAAATAGAAAGTCTCATTGTTCAGGCAGAAGGTAAAGGAGTGGAAATAATTACATTCCCAGAACTTTGCATCACATCCTACACATGTCAGGATCTTTTCAGTCAGCAAATTCTTTTAGACAGCGCAGAAGCTGCACTATTTAGATTGCTTGATGTGACGCGATCTCTTGACATAATTTCTATCGTTGGAATGCCTGTTCAGGTACAGTCGTCTCTTTTCAACTGCGCCGTCGTTATTCAGGGAGGAAAAATACTTGGTATAGTACCAAAAACATTCTTACCTAATTATAAGGAGTTCTACGAACAAAGATGGTTTGCATCTGCTGCTACTATGCCAGATACACAAGTCAATCTATGTGCGCAGACTGTACCGATGAGTCGTAACCTCATTTTCAGAACTAGTAGTGTAAACTTCGGCATAGAAATTTGCGAAGATGTGTGGGCACCAATTCCACCAAGTTGCAATCTTTCACTTCTTGGTGCAGAGGTTATATTCAACCTCTCAGCAACCAATGAATTAATTAGCAAAAATAAATATCTTCACTCATTGCTCCAACAGCAATCTGCAAGATGTATAGCTGGATACGTGTATTCATCGGCTGGCTTCGGAGAGTCAACTCAGGATGTTGTATATGCAGGAAATGCAATCATATATGAAAATGGAAAGCTTCTTGCCACATCTGAACGATTCTCTTTAAATGAACAACTCATAATTTCAGAAATCGATGTTGAGCATATACGTACTGAACGAAGGACAAATACTTCTTTCGCTGAAAGTATACGTATGGAAGGACGTAGCAAAGAAGTTACCGAAATTAACACTATACCTATAAGCCCCAAATATGACTTCGAACTTACTCGTTGGATAAATCCGCATCCATTCGTTCCATCAGGTAAACTACTCGACGAACGTTGCGAGGAAATTTTCGAAATCCAAGTTGAAGGTTTGGCGAAAAGAATTGTGCACACTAACGCAAAATGTGTGGTTCTCGGAATTTCTGGTGGACTCGACTCTACCCTCGCCCTACTCGTCTGTGCTAAGACTATGGACAAGCTAAAACGTAATCGTACTGACATCATAGGTATCACAATGCCAGGATTTGGTACAACAGGACGTACATACAACAACTCTGTTTCTCTGATGGAATCACTCGGAGTTACACTTAAAGAAATTAGCATAAAAGATGCCTGTCTACAGCACTTCCATGACATCGACCAAAACATCAACATTCATGATGTAACATACGAAAATGGACAAGCTCGAGAACGTACTCAAATTCTCATGGATGTAGCAAACCAATTCGAGGGATTTGTAGTAGGAACAGGGGATTTATCTGAACTTGCTCTCGGATGGGCAACATACAATGCCGACCACATGTCAAACTACGGAGTAAATTGTAGCATTCCAAAAACGCTAGTCAAATACTTGGTATCATGGGTTGCAAACAGCGTTGTTGATCCTGACTCAAAAGCAACGCTTCTGGATATTGTAGATACACCTATAAGTCCAGAACTCATTCCAGCAGACGACGAAGGAAATATACAACAGAAAACAGAAGACCTCGTTGGACCTTATGAACTACACGACTTCTTCCTTTATAATTTCCTTCGATTAGGATTTAGACCTGCTAAAATTTATTATCTTGCACAAAAAGCTTTCATTAAACAGACATATAATAATGAGCAAGAAACACAAATGACTGTAGGTAAATATAATGAAGAAACAATAAAAAAATGGTTAACAACATTTTGCAGACGTTTCTTTACCCAACAGTTTAAGCGCTCATGTCTACCTGATGGACCTAAAGTCGGAAGTGTTAGCCTTAGCCCTCGTGGCGATTGGAGAATGCCATCTGATGCAAGTTACGCCATGTGGGTTAAAGAATGTGAAGAATTATAATATATTATAGTAAATAGTGAGGATTTTTAATCCTCACTTTTATACATTTTATATGGCTACCATTACAAAAGATTTATTGGATAAAATGTACGATGAAACGTTTGATTTTGAACGTTTCAAACAGGTTGACCCCTGTGGAGTCGTATACCAACTTTTAGAACATACACAAAACCAACTTGACATTGAATTAGGTGCTCTTTTTGTTGCTATGATTACATGGGGCTCAAGGAAAGTAATCTGTCCTACTGCCCTTCATATGATTAAAGATGAAATGCACTGGCATCCAGCTAAATTCATAAATATGGGGAGCTATGAAATGAGCTACCAAAACGCGAAAAATGAATGCGTGTACAGAACACTTAACGTTCCCACATTCAAGGCTGTTTGCAGAAATATAAACACCGCAATACAAGGTTATAATACTCTAGAAGAAATATTCGAAGGTAAAACAACAAAAGAAGTAATAGAAATTATTAGTCAATGGTTACAACCGGCTAAAGTAGGTAGCATGAACAAATCTGCATGCAAAAGAATTTGTATGTATATACGATGGATGACAAGGACTAATTCGCCAGACCTTGGTTTGTGGAAGTCACGCTCTAATAAGGATCTTTATGCAATTATGGATGTGCATGTTATGCAACAGACACAAAGTATATTAAAAAATAAAAGACCTACATGGAAAGCATGTGTGGAATTAACAAATATATTCAAATCATGGGACTCTGAAGATCCACTAAAATATGATATTGCTCTAATGACTTTGGCCGACCACGAAAATGACTAAAATTAGATGAAAAAACAAGATAAATACGACAAAATAATCGAATACTTCGAAAGAACAATGCCTGAGGTGGAAACGGAACTGAACTATAATAATCCGTTCCAATTACTTGTGGCTGTAATACTTTCAGCACAATGCACAGACAAAAGAGTAAATCTGATTACTCCACAACTATTCCTCGACTACCCTAATGCAGAGGTTATGGCAGAAGCTACACCTGAGGTAATATACGAATACATAAAAAGCATTAGCTATCCAAATAATAAGGCAAAACACCTTGTGGAAATGGCAAAAATGCTTTTAGAAAAACATCATGGTGAAGTTCCTGACAATATGGATGACTTAATTAAGCTGCCTGGAGTAGGACGAAAAACTGCAAATGTTATACAGGCCGTAATTTGGAATAAAGCTGCCATGGCTGTTGATACACATATTTTCAGGGTTAGCCATCGACTAGGATTGGTATCTGAAAAATGTACCACCCCTTATTCTGTAGAAATGGAACTTATCAAACATTTTCCAAAAGATATTATTCCAAAAGCACACCATTGGCTTCTTCTACATGGAAGATACATTTGTCAATCTCGAAAACCAAAGTGTGAAAAATGTGAAATCAAAGACTTATGTGCTTTTTTCAAGAAAAAAAATCCTTTGATTTAATTCTATTAGAAGACTTTTTATTATCTTTGCGCTTAGTTTGTATAGATATAATATCTACAGACTTATTTTTAATCTAAAACGAATATCATCAAATAAAAATTAAATATTTATTTTTTAACAAAAAAGACTTATGAATATTCAAGATTATGACTTCTCTGGTAAGAAGGCAATAGTACGTGTGGATTTCAACGTTCCACTTCAGGATGGTAAGATTACTGACGACACTCGTATCAAGGGTGCTCTTCCTACACTTAAGCTTATCCTTGAAAAAGGTGGCGCTCTTATCATCATGTCACACATGGGTAAGCCAAAGGGAAAGGTTAAACCTGAACTCTCACTCAAGCAGATCGTTCCTGCTGTAAGCGCTGCTCTTGGTGTTCCTGTACAGTTCGCTGATGACTGCCAGAAAGCAGACGCACAGGCTGCTGCTCTTAAGGCTGGTGAAGTTCTTCTTCTTGAGAATCTTCGCTACTATCCTGAAGAGGAAGGAAAGCCTGTAGGTATCGATAAGGAAGATCCTGCATACGAAGCAGCTAAAAAGGAAATGAAAGCTAAGCAGAAGGATTTCGCTAAGAAGCTTGCTTCTTACGCTGACTGCTGGGTTATGGACGCATTCGGTACTGCTCACCGCAAACACGCTTCTACTGCCGTAATCGCTGACTACTTCGACAAGAAGGATGTTATGCTCGGTCTTCTCATGGAGAAGGAAGTTAAGGCTGTAGACGCAGTCCTCAACAATATTGAGCGCCCATTCGTTGCTATCATGGGTGGTTCTAAGGTCTCTTCAAAGATTGGTATCATAGAAAATCTTCTTGGAAAGGTTGATAAGCTCATCCTCTGTGGTGGTATGACTTATACTTTTGCTAAGGCTCATGGTGGTGAGATTGGTGGTTCTATCGTAGAGCTTGACAAACTTGATGTAGCTCGCAACGTTGAGGAACTCGCAAAGAAGAACGGTGTTGAGCTTGTACTCGGTGACGATTCTGTATGTTGTACAGGTTACGACTTCTCAACTTTCTCAGTTAAACCAGGTGCTAAGATTGAAACTTTCAACTCAAGCAATATCCCAGCTGAATACGAAGGTCTTGATGCAGGTCCTGTTAGCCGTGAAAAGTTCGCAAACGCTATCAAGGGTGCTAAGACTATCCTTTGGAACGGTCCTGCAGGATGTTTCGAGTGTGAAGACTTTACTGCTGGTTCTAAGGCTATCGGTGAAGCTATTGCTAAGGCAACAGCTGAAGGTGCATTCTCTCTCATCGGTGGTGGTGACTCTGTAGCTTGTGTAAACAAGTTCGGACTTGCTGACAAAGTATCTTATATCTCTACTGGTGGTGGTGCTCTTCTTGAGGCTATCGAGGGTAAGGTTCTTCCAGGTATCGCTGCTGTAGTTGGAGAAAAGTAAAACCCATATGACTTAGAACGAAATATATTTCAACTAAGTCTATGATATATAATGACAGCTTGTCAGGAACCACATCGGCGAAAGGCAAGTTGTCATTTTAATTTTTCAGTTAGTGCCCTACTTCACAATCAATATTCCTTCTAAAAAGTTCAATGAAAAAAATTCCATACTTCAATATAATATTTATCTCAATTTGTTTATTTGTATACTCATGTAACAATAAAACAAATAAAAAAAATATCGACACATCAGCTATATCTATAGCCCTATTGCCTACTATGGATAATATTCCATTTTACTATGCCGATACAATGGGAATATTCGATTCTTTAGGATTAAAAATAAAACTAAACACTTACGAATCTGCTATGGACTGCGATACCGCTTTTAAAAACGGAAAGGCAGATGGCATTATTAGCGATATTGTCAAAGCTAATATTTGGCGTTCTAATGGTGACTCAATAAAAATCATAATGAGCACAGATTTACGCCTATATCTCATTACAGCATATTCAGCTCGAATAAAACAAATTTCTAGTCTTAAAGAAAAAATTATTGCTATAACAAGAAATTCAGCAGTAGACTACTTTGCCGATAGAATAATGGATTCTGCAAAACTTGAACGATGGGAACTTAACAAGCCACAAATTAATAATTTATCACTTAGATGCAAGATGGTTAACAATAACCAGTTTGACGGGGCTATTCTACCAGAACCATACGCTACAGCATCTGTTGCACATAGAGGAACAAGACATATTTCTGCTTATCAACTTTGCGGGAATAACTCAGCTGTAGTATTCAATGATAGCACAATAAAACTAAAAAAAGATGAAATAAAAAAATTAGTTATTGGCTACAATATAGCAGTTCAAAAATTAAATAAAATTACAGAAGCTGGAAAAGAAAATATCTTAGAATATCTACCATATAATACTAAAGAACAAATACCTGATAGTATTCTGTCATTTCAAAAATATAATCTTGCTTCTATGCCATCACAAAAAACAATATACAATACAGCCATATGGGCCAAAAATAGACAACTCATAAAAAAAATGGCTCAATATGACGAATTAATCGACAGTACTTTCTTAAAAATTAAATAATCTCGACTTTTTTCTATCTATGGATCCAGCATCAGAAAAAATATTATCTAATCTTATTGAACTTAACACTATAGCAGATAGTCTCGAACTTCTTAAACAAAGAGTCGATTCTATTGGTAATTGGGATTTGAATAATACTCTCGAAAAAATTGAGTATTCGTATAATTCTATGCTTGATTTTATGCTACAAAACTATATAAGCAAAGAATCCAAAAAAGAAAGGCTTAAACTGCAAACAGATTTATTATCAATAAACGATAAGGCTGATAGATTATATAGATTAAAAAATAATGAAGACGACCTTTATGTTTCCACATTCAACAAAATAAATAGAGAAAAAAACATTAGTACTATACTGGAAAAATTTACTATTTATACACAGGAATTAAAAGCTCTTGAAGATTCTAACAATTCAAATTATAATAAAAACAACGCCAAAACAATACAAAAGTTTAAAGAAGAAATAGAAATAAATCGTATCGATTTTTTCAATTTCATATGGACTAGTGACCAATGGACAAATAGTGACTATGAAGCCGTAAATTTGTTTTTAGCAAACCCAAAAGAATTTTCTTTCGAAATCTCACTTTTGATCTCTGCTGTCACACTATCACTTTTGGAATATTTCGATATAAAAAAAATAAATACTCTTTTTGATGCATACCTATTAGCACAAAATAATGAGCACAGAATGCGCTCAATTATTGGAATCGCAATAATACTAAAATTATACGACAAAAGGATTTCCAACAGATATCCAGAAATTACAGAAAGAATAAATAACTACAAAAATGATACACAATTTATCGATGATTTC
Source organism: Bacteroidaceae bacterium (assembly GCA_024695315.1). Classification (GTDB taxonomy): domain Bacteria; phylum Bacteroidota; class Bacteroidia; order Bacteroidales; family Bacteroidaceae; genus Minthosoma. The sequence goes on along the minus strand of JAILIJ010000267.1, from coordinate 17,450 downwards.
TTTTTTACAATTACACAATTGCAATATAGTTGCATTACCGATAAAATAACATCAAAAATGAATAACGATATTCTTCCAAATATTATGCAAGGAAACAAATTCAAAAACAGCCAAAGTAATATTAATTTTAAGGAAGGATTTGTTCAAAATGGAGAAAATCCAGAATGGACGGACATAAATATAGAAGTAAAGGCTGAAAAAAAAATCAATGAAATGAAAAAAATGTGTAAGGAAGGAGCTGACATCTATATGAGTTCTTTCAGACATATGAAAAACTATGATTTTTTCCGCCCTATAGCTCACTGGTTCTATCCATTTGACAAAAACATAGAACCACTTTCGAAATATAACAAAATGGTAGAGAATACAAATAACAAAATGATTAAAGTATTGCTTAACAATGCACCTTTCTGTAATAGCGATAAATATTCATTTTGCATGAGCATTATTGGATTAGGTGACCTTGCAAAAATGTCCATCGATGCCCAATTAGATGAACAAGTAGAAAATCAAGATATAGAAAATGCTTTTAAAAATTCTAATTCCAATAATCCCCAAAAGCTTGCACAAGAAACAGGACGACACTACATATTTGATTTGTACCGTTTCTTTAATCTCTACTCATATAATAACCAATTCTACAATCCCTTCAAAAAAGAAATAAATGTTGAAGGGAAATCTATCTCTGCAAAATTCATACCATCAGAATGTCAACAATATCACTTTTTAAATAATTACCATGATAAATTGTTTAATCTTGCGGAATTTTTAATGAGAAATGAGTGGTATAATGATTCAGACAAAATTTATGAATTACTATATGATTCGAATATACAATCAGCATCATACTATCAAAGAAGAGGGTTCTGTTGTGAAAAAATTGGTAATTATAAACAAGCTATAACCTACTTTCAAAAAGCAAATTTATATCAACCAAACTCGAAATGGACATTGTACCATTTAGCAGACATGTGCCTAAAAGAAAACTGTTACGATACAGCACTCGAACCATTAATACAACTTATAGAAAGTGACCCAAACAATAATAAATATTTATTTGCTTTGGCCACAGCATATCATAAATGCAATAAAGATGAAGAAGCATTAAAATACGCATATAAGGTTTACTATCTTAATGCAGAATACAATGGTATAAAAAATCTTATTATTGATTGTTTACTAAGCATGCAAAATACAGACAAAGTTTCTGAAATGATAATGGGCACCGACAATTATGAAGAATCCATATTGTCTTCTTTCATTTTCATTAAAGAAGAAAATTATGTAAGTGCACATGAAATGTTAAAGATAGCATCGAACCAATGGATAAAAGATACACAAAAGCCGAAACCGACTTTTAAGCAAGAATACGATCGAATTTATGAACGTTTTCATTATCCACTTAATAATGATATTGTTGCTATGTTATATGATGCAACAATTTTAAGGTAATAAATTATGCAAAATTCTATTCTATACATACAGAAATTAAGACAATTACTCACAACTGAATACGAAGCAGAAGTTGAGATTTTCCGTGAACAAACGGAAAGAATGGGAATAAAAAGGAAAATAAGACGTGGACTATGTTGGTATCCTGTATCAACAGGAAATAGCTATTACAATTCATTAAACCAACTTGTTATTCAAATAAAAAATAGAAACGAAGAGGATACTGAAAATGATATAGAACATTGTTTTGAATATGGGAAACCTATCCAATTCTTTACAATAAATGACAATAACGAAATAAAATATTTTACTCACTCTTGCCAAGTGAGCTATACAGATGATACAACCATGGTTGTCTGTTTACCAAATAATCAAGCACTTATAGATATTCAAAATACAGACAACCTTGGTGTACAAATAATGTTTGATGAGACAAGTTATAAAACTATGTTTCATGCATTAGATGAAGTTATTAATGCAAAGAAAAATCGATTAGCAGATCTACGTGACATATTTGCAGGTAACATAAGACCTCAAAAATATTCTTTTGCGCCATCGCGTTTTCCATGGCTCAATCCATCACAAGAACAAGCCGTAAATGAAGTACTATGGGCTAAAGACGTAGAAGTTGTTCATGGCCCACCAGGAACAGGCAAAACCACAACATTGGTGGAAGCAATATATGAAACCTTAAGACGTGAAACTCAAGTCATGGTATGTGCACAAAGCAACATGGCCGTAGATTGGATATCTGAAAAACTTGTAGATCATGGTATTCCTGTACTTCGTATAGGAAATCCATCACGTATAAATGATAAAATGCTTGAATTTACATACGAGCATAAGTTTGCAAGTCATCCCGATTATCCGGAACTTTGGAGTATCCGTAAAACAATAAGACAAATTAGAGAAAACAGAAAAAAAGGCGATAATATACATCAAAAAATAGCAAGACTACGTGAACGTGCTGATGAAATCGAAATGGGTATCAATTCTAGCCTTTTTGATGAATGCAGAGTCGTTGCGTGTACACTCGTGGGAGCTGCTAATAAAATACTTGTAAGGCATAAATTTTCAACCCTATTTATAGATGAAGCAGCCCAAGCGCTTGAGCCAGCATGCTGGATTGCCATACGTAGAGCTAGTCGTGTAATATTAGCAGGAGACCATCAACAACTTCCTCCAACAATTAAATCTTATAATGCTATGCAACAGGGACTTGGCATTACTTTGATGGAGCGAATAATTAAAACTCAACCAGATGCAGTATCATTATTAAAAATGCAATATAGAATGAATGATGAGATAATGAAATTCTCATCAGAATGGTTCTATAATGGAAAGCTTGAATCATCACCAGATGTCAAAAATAGAAGCATACTGGATTATGATACTCCTATAACATGGATTGACGCATGTAATACAGAAATATCAGACAACACTAAGGATATACGATGCCAAAATAATATTGAAAACAATTCTGATGATAAAAAATCAGATGAATTGGAGACTAAAGACTATCATGAACAATTCATTGGAGAAAACCATGGTAGAATAAATAAAGCAGAAGCAGAACTTTGCATAAAAAAATTAGAGGAATATATAAATAAAATTGGCAAACAGCGTTATATTGATGAACGACTTGACACAGGAATAATAAGTCCATACAAAGTCCAGACACAATACATCAGATCACTCATAAAAAAAAGTGAGTTTTTGCGTCCTATAAGAAGCACAATAACCGTAAATACCGTAGATGGATTCCAAGGACAAGAAAGAGATATTATTATGATAAGTATGGTACGAAATAACGAACATGGTCAAATCGGCTTCTTAAACGATTTAAGACGCATGAATGTAGCTATGACAAGAGCTAGAATGAAGCTAATAATAATAGGCAGTATAGACACTTTAACACGTCATTCTTTCTATAAAAAATTACATGAATACATAATTAGCTTGTAATTTAAGCCTTATTTTAAAAATAACAACTCCATTTTTCGTCTTATTCCGTAAAAAATACATAACTTTGTACCAAATTTACAGGCTGATGACAGCATAGCTGCCCTCAACCGGTAATATTATGTTTTGAAAATTCCAAAACACAGTTAATATTAACAAAAATATGGCGAATGTAATTAAATTACGAAAAGGCTTGAACATCAACCTTAAAGGAAAGGCTGCTGCTCAGGTTTCTGCTGTACAGCCATCTAAGGTCTACGGACTCGTTCCAGATGGTTTCTACGGCATGAAGCCAAAAGTGGTAGTTAAAGAAGGGGATGAAGTGAAAGCCGGTGATGCTTTGTTTGTAAACAAGTTGCATCCAGAAATGAAGTTCGTCTCTCCAGTTGCAGGTAAAGTTACACTGGTAGAAAGAGGCGATCGTCGTAAAGTATTAAGCGTTCAGGTAGAAGCCGCTGCAAATCAAGAGTATGTAGACTTCGGAAAGAAGGATGCAAATTCGCTCACAGGAGATCAGGTAAAAACTGCTCTTCTCGAAAGCGGTCTTTTTGCTTTTTTCATCCAACGTCCTTATGCAGTTGTCGCTAATCCAGACGACACACCAAAGGGTATCTACATTTCAGCATTTAGCGACATGCCATTGGCTGCTGACTTTGAAAGTGTAGTACTCAAGGGACAAGAAGCAAACTTCCAAACAGGTATTACAGCTTTAAGCAAAATCGCAAAAGTAAGTCTCGGTGTTAAGCCAGGTAGCAAACTTGAGAACACAAAGGATGCAGTAGTTACAATTTTTGACGGAAAGTGTCCTGCTGGAAACGTTGGTGTACAGATAAACCACGTTGCTCCTATCAACAAAGGTGAAGTAGCATGGACAATCGGTGCTGAGGAAGTAATCTTCATTGGTAGACTCTTCAACGAAGGTAAAGTAAACCTCACACGTACCATAGCAGTAGCTGGTTCAGAAATCAAGAATCCAGAATATAAGACAGTAATTGTTGGCGCTAAGGTTGCAGACATTGTAGCAAATAATGTTGCCACAGATAAGAAAGTACGTCTTATTGACGGCAATCCACTTACAGGAATGAAAACATGTGCAGACGCATTCCTACTCGCCCACTCTACAGAAATCACAGCTATTCCTGAAGGTGACGAGGCTGACGAGCTCTTTGGTTGGATTTCTCCACGTCTCAACGAGTATTCAGTAAGCCGTTCATACTTCACATGGCTGCAGCCTAGCAGTAAGGAGTATGTGCTTGATGCACGTGTCAAGGGTGGACATCGCCACATGATTTTCAGCGGTGAATACGATTCAGTATTCCCTATGGACATCTATCCAGAGCAGCTTGTTAAAGCTATTATTGCAGGTGATATCGACCGTATGGAAGCACTCGGTATCTATGAGGTTGCTCCTGAGGACTTTGCAGTAGCTGAGTTCGTGGATAGCTCTAAGGTTGAACTTCAGCGCATCGTCAGAGAAGGTCTTGACATGCTACGTAAAGAAAACGAATAAGAAAGATTATGGGACTTAAGAAAATTCTTGACAACATGAAGCCTGCCTTCTCAGAAGGAGGTAAGCTGAGTGCCTTTGGCTCTCTCTTTGACGCTGCAGAAACATTCTTCTTCGTGCCAAATGAGACAGCAAAGGTTCGTGGAGCGCAAATCCACGACGCTATAGACTCAAAGCGTTCTATATTTTTTGTTGTGATAGCACTTATCCCTGCTCTCCTCTTCGGTATGTATAACATCGGTCTTCAGCATAACATCGCAATAGGTGCTTGCACAGAGGACATTTGCGGTTGCTTCCTTTATGGTCTTGCAGCCATGCTCCCTAAGATTGTTGTATCATACGCTGTAGGACTCGGCATTGAAGTTGCTATTGCACAATACAAAAAGGAAGAAGTTCACGAAGGATTCTTCGTAACAGGTATCCTTATTCCAATGATTGTTCCAGTAAACTGCCCACTCTGGATTCTTGCTGTAGCTACAGCATTTGCTGTAATCTTCGCAAAGGAAGTTTTCGGTGGAACAGGTATGAACATCTTCAACCCAGCACTCGTAACTCGTGCATTCCTATTCTTTGCTTATCCTGCAATGATGTCAGGTGACAAGGTTTGGGTAAACGAGAACTATATCGATTGTATCAATGGTACAGTTGATGGTTATTCTGCTGCTACCCCACTCGGTCAGCTTGGTGCAGGTGAGCCTGTAACTTACAGTGCAATGGATACAATTATTGGTACTATTCCTGGATCAATCGGTGAAACATCAGTAATCGCTATTGCTATAGGTGCTATCATCCTCATCTGGGCAGGTATTGCAAGCTGGAAGATTATCGTATCTACATTTGTAGGCGGTGCACTCATGGCATACGTTCTCCCATATTCAGGAGCAGAGAACTTCGAATGGTGGGAGCAGCTCACAGTTGGAGGCTTCGCTTTCGGTGCTGTATTTATGGCAACAGACCCTGTTACAGCAGCACGTACAGAGTGCGGTAAGTACATCTACGGTTTCCTCATTGGTGCTATGGCAATCATCATCCGTGTGCTCAACCCTGGTTTCCCAGAAGGTATGATGCTCGCAATCCTTTTGATGAACGTATTCGCTCCACTCATCGATTACTGCTTCGTACAGTCTAATATTAACAAGCGTGCAAAACGTGCAGCAAAATAAGGAGGATTTAAGAAATGGCAAAATTGAATACAAATAGCAACGTATATACAATAGTATATGCAAGCGTGATGGTAATCATCGTAGCATTCCTCCTCGCCTTCGTAGCTTCATCACTCAAGGAAACACAGGATGCTAACGTAGCTCGTGACGTTAAGGGACAGATTCTTTCATCTGTAAATCTCCGCGGAGAGGCTGACGTAGACGGCAAGTATGCAGAAGTCATTACAGAGAATGAAAACGGAACATTCACAGCTAACATCAATGGTGAAGAAAAACTCATCGTTCCACTCAAGGGTGCAGGTCTTTGGGGTCCAATTTGGGGATATATCTCAGTAAACAAGGACGGTGAAACCGTATATGGCGCATTCTTCAACCACGAAGGTGAAACAGCAGGTCTTGGTGCACGTATCGTTGAAGAGTGGTTCCAGACAGGCTTCAATGGAAAGAAGATTTTCAAGGACAACGAAGTTGCTCTTGGAGTTTACAAGGCTGGTAAGGCACCATCTAACCTCTCAGCTGATTATGTAGTTGATGCAGTTACAGGTGCAACACTTACTTCTGACGGTGTTCGCAATATGATTCAGAAATGTATCGCTCAGTATGCAGACGCAATCAATGCCTTCAAGGGTGGCGAAAGCAAGTCTTGCAACGCTAAGCCATGCTGTGGTGAGGAACAGTGCGAGAAGGCTGATTCTTGCTGTGTAGATTCATGCGCTGACTGCGCTTCATCATGTGATGAGTGCGGTGCATGCAAGGCAGAGAAAGAATGTGGCGCTTGCTGCGAATCAGATAAAACTAATAAATAAAAAGGAGGACAAAGAATATGAGTTTATTTTCAAAAGAAAATGGCGAGGTTTTTAAGAGTCCATTAAACCTTAACAACCCAGTAGCTGTTCAGGTCCTCGGTATCTGTTCTGCTCTCGCTGTAACATCACAGCTTAAGCCAGCTATTGTAATGGGACTTTCCGTTACAGTTATTACGGCTTTCTCAAACGTGATTATTTCATTACTCCGTAAAACAATTCCAAACCGTATCCGTATCATCGTACAGCTTGTTGTTGTAGCCGCTCTCGTAACTATCGTGAGCAACATCCTCAAAGCATACGTTTACGATGTATCAGTACAGCTTTCTGTCTATGTCGGACTCATCATCACAAACTGTATCCTCATGGGACGTCTTGAAGCTTTCGCTATGCAGAATGGTCCATGGGAATCATTCCTCGATGGTGTAGGTAATGGACTTGGATACGCATTCGTTCTTGTAGTTGTAGGATTCTTCCGTGAACTTCTCGGTTTCGGAACAATTCTTGGCTTCCAGGTTATTCCTGATAGCTGCTACATGGAGAATGGAGGTTTATATTTCAACAACGGTATGATGACAATGCCAGCTATGGCACTTATCCTCGTTGCATGTTTCATCTGGGCACATCGCTCAATAAACAAGGAACAGTAAATTATGGATCACTTCATTCAATTATTCGTCCGCTCAATATTTGTGGACAACATGATTTTTGCTTTCTTCTTGGGTATGTGCTCTTATCTCGCAGTATCTAAGACAGTAAAGACATCATTTGGACTTGGTGTAGCTGTTACATTCGTACTCCTCATCACAGTTCCTGTAGATTATCTTCTTCAGACAAAAGTGCTCGCTGACGGCGCACTTGCAGAAGGTGTTGACTTGACATTCCTTGCCTTCATCCTCTTTATTGCAGTAATCGCAGGTATCGTACAGCTTGTAGAAATGATCGTTGAGCGTTTCTCACCATCACTCTATGCAGCTCTCGGTATCTTCCTTCCACTTATCGCAGTAAACTGTGCAATCATGGGTGCATCACTCTTCATGCAGCAGCGTATCACAATGGAGCCAACTAGCACACAGTATATTGGTTCTATCTCAGACTGTATTGCATACGCACTTGGTTCTGGTATTGGTTGGACACTTGCTATTGTTGGTCTTGCTGCAATCCGCGAGAAAATGGCTTACTCAGATGTACCAAAGCCACTTCAGGGACTTGGTATCACATTTATTACCGTAGGTCTTATGGCAATGGCATTCATGTGTTTCTCAGGTCTTAAAATCTAAAAGAAAGGACATACAAAAATGGATATGAATTTTATCATTTATAGCATTGCGGTGTTCTTGGTAATCGTACTTATTCTGGTTATCATACTCCTCGTTGCTAAAAAATACCTTTCTCCAAGTGGACAGGTAACTATCACCATCAACGGAAAGGACAAGGTCACAGTTGACCAGGGCGGAAGCCTTCTTTCTACTTTGGCTGCTCAGGACATCTATCTCCCATCAGCTTGTGGAGGTAAAGGTTCATGCGGACAGTGTAAATGTCAGGTCGTTGAAGGTGGCGGTGAAATTCTTGATTCTGAAAAGGGTCATTTCACACGCAAGCAGATAAAAGAAGGCTACCGTCTAGGTTGCCAGTGTAAGGTTAAGGGTGACCTCTCTATCAAGGTTCCAGACTCAGTAATGGGTGTTAAGGAATGGGAGTGCACAGTTATCGGAAACAAGAATGTGGCTACATTCATCAAGGAATACAAGGTTGCTCTTCCTCCAGGCGAACACATGGACTTCGAGCCAGGTTCTTATGCACAGATTAAGATTCCTGCATTCCAGATGGATTACAACAAGGATATCGATAAGAGCCTTATTGGTGACACATACCTCCCTGCATGGGAGAAGTTCGGACTCTTCGGACTCAAGTGTGTCAACGATACTCCAACTATCCGTGCTTACTCTATGGCTAACTACCCTGACGAGGGCGATATCATCACACTCAACGTACGTATCGCTACCCCACCATTCAAGCCAAAGGATCAGGGTCCTGGTTTCATCGATGTAAACCCAGGTATCGCTTCATCTTACATCTTCTCTCTCAAACCTGGCGACAAGGTTATCATGTCAGGTCCTTACGGAGAGTTCCGTCCTAAGTACGGTACAGGTCGTGAGATGATTTGGGTCGGCGGTGGTGCCGGTATGGCTCCTCTTCGTGCACAAATCATGCACTGCTTGAAGACTCTTAACATTCGTGACCGTGAGATGCATTACTTCTACGGAGCACGTGCACTTGAAGAAATTCCATTCCTTGACGACTTCCTCGCTCTTGAGAAGGAATTCTCTAACTTCCACTTCCACCTTGCCCTCGACCGTCCAGATCCAAAGGCAGACGAAGCAGGAATCAAGTACACTCCAGGATTCGTTGCTCCTGTTATGGGTGATACTTACCTCAAGCAGCACGAATCACCAGAAGATGTCGAGTACTATCTCTGTGGACCTCCAATGATGGCCAAGACTGTTCTCGACCTTCTCCACTCACTCGGTGTAGAAGACGATATGATTGCATTCGATAACTTCGGAGGATAATTACATATCAAATACTATAATGAAGGTGTAACCATTTTTAGGTTACACCTTTTTTTGATTTTACGATTATACTCCATCCAGCAATAATAATTCTCATATAAAAATCAAAAAGCATCGAAAAGTATCGAAAAGCATCAAAAAGTATAGAAAAACATCAAAAAGCATCAAAAAGCATATTTTGTAATATCACAAGTATTATATTTGCATCCGTATTTCTGATACAAAGCTTACGAACCTGATACGAAGGTAATACGAAGCGTTGTCGAAGAAATTTACAGGTAAATTATATCTAATCTTATGTGAGCAAAAGACACACGTAAGCTTTCATTTTATCTGTATAACAAACGTAAAAATATCAATTAATAGATAATAATTCTACAGAAGAAGATATAAAAAACAGAAAATGTTTTGATTCTCGCATGATTATAACTAATTTTGCAGAGTAAATACATTTACAGTCCAATAACAGCAAGGATTTTAAGCACTAAATAAGTTATTTTAATCAAAATGAAAAGAGACGAACAGATTTTCTCACTCATCGAGAAAGAACACCAGCGTCAGCTCAAAGGTATTGAATTGATCGCTTCAGAGAACTTCGTAAGCGAGCAGGTAATGGAGGCAATGGGATCATACTGCACAAATAAATATGCAGAGGGATATCCTGGTCACCGCTACTATGGAGGTTGCCAAGTTGTAGATGAAATCGAACAGCTTGCTATTGACCGCGCATGTAAGCTCTTCGGCGCTGAGTATGCTAATGTACAGCCACACTCTGGTGCTCAGGCTAACGCTGCTGTACTCCTCGCAGTACTCAAACCAGGCGACACATTCCTCGGATTGAACCTCGATCACGGAGGTCACCTTTCACACGGTTCTCATGTAAACACATCTGGTATTCTCTACAATCCTATAGGCTATAACCTCAACAAAGAGACAGGACGTGTAGACTACGATGAAATGGAGAAGCTCGCTAAAGAAAATAAGCCTAAGCTTATCATTGGTGGTGGTTCTGCTTATAGCCGTGAGTGGGATTATGCTCGTATGCGTAAGATTGCAGACGAAGTGGGTGCACTTCTTATGATCGACATGGCTCACCCTGCTGGTCTTATCGCTGCAGGTCTCTTGGAAAATCCAGTAAAATACGCACATATTGTTACTACAACAACACATAAGACTCTTCGTGGTCCACGTGGAGGTCTTATCCTTCTTGGTAAGGATTTTGACAATCCATGGGGATACACAACACCAAAGGGCGTTGTAAAGAAAATGTCACAGCTTATCAATTCTGCCGTTTTCCCAGGTCAGCAAGGTGGACCATTGGAACACGTAATCGCAGCTAAAGCCGTTGCATTTGGCGAGGCTCTTGAACCAAGCTTCAAAGACTATGCTCTTCAGGTTAAAAAGAACGCTGCAGTTCTTGCTGACGAACTCACAAAGCGCGGATTTACAATCGTATCTGGTGGTACAGACAACCACTCTATGCTTGTTGACCTTCGAAGCAAATACCCTGACCTCACAGGTAAGGTTGCTGAAAATGCTCTTGTTTCTGCTGATATCACAATCAACAAGAATATGGTACCATTCGATACTCGTAGCGCATTCCAGACTTCTGGATTCCGTCTCGGTACTCCAGCTATCACAACTCGTGGAGCTAAGGAAGATCTCATGATTAAGATTGCAGCATGGATTGAAGAAGTGCTCAACTCACCAGAAGATGAAACTGTTATTGCTAAGGTTCGCGGTGAAGTCAACGAGACAATGAAGAACTACCCTCTCTTCGCTTGGTAATAAAAAGATAAATACATATAATCACCTGATGAATTATAAAAAATAATTGTCAGATTATTATCAAATAAATATCGATATATAAGATTTATATGAAGAAGCCTCTATTAGGTTTTACACTTACAGAGCTGCAGGGCATCGCCCTGCAGCTCGGTATGCCTAAATTCACAGGTAAACAAATTGCACAATGGATTTACGGCAAGCACGTTCGTAGCATAGACGAAATGACCAACATCTCTAAGAAATACAGAGAGTTGCTAAGTGAGTCATATACTATTGGATGTAGTGAACCTGTCGAGGCTATGAGAAGCGTAGATGGTACGGTGAAGTTCCTTTTCAAAACATGTGAAGGGAGTTTCATCGAAACTGTTTATATACCAGATGGCGACAGAGCTACGCTTTGCGTTTCTTGCCAGGTTGGTTGCAAAATGAATTGCCTATTCTGTCAAACAGGAAAACAAGGATTTTCTGGACACCTAAGTACTACAGACATACTCAACCAAATCTATTCTGTAGAAAACTGGGATAAACTGACAAATGTTGTCTATATGGGACAAGGAGAACCTTTCGACAACCTTGACAATGTTCTTAAATCCACAGAAATTCTAACAGCTGACTACGGATGGGCTTGGAGCCCTAAAAGAATTACAGTCTCAACTGTTGGACTGAAAAAAAATCTACGTCGATACCTTGACGAAAGCGAATGTCATCTCGCAGTAAGCCTACACTCTCCTATTCATGAACAACGTGCACAACTTATGCCGGCAGAAAAACAGTTCACAATACAAGAAATTGTTGACTTACTAAAAGAGTACGATTGGAGCCACCAAAGAAGAATAACATTTGAATATATTCTTTTCGGAGGTATTAACGACACAAATCTTCATGCTAAAGAATTAGTAAAACTACTTAAAGGACTTGATTGTAGAGTCAACCTCATTCGATGGCATAAAATACCAGGAGTAGAACTGAACGAAGTGGAAGAAAGCAATATGCAGAATTTCCGCGACTATCTAAATAACCACGGCATAACATGTACTATCCGAGCATCTCGAGGACAAGACATTTACGCTGCATGTGGACTTTTAAGTACTAAAAAACAAATGCAAGAAAAATGAAATACAAATTTTTTACAATATTAGCTATGGTGCTTTTAGTAATGGCATCATGTACTAGACAAAGAAGACATCACAGAGGAAGTTTACTAACACCTTCATCAAGCGGAAACCCATACGAAGTTATGGTCGTAGCTGAAGATAGTGTATGGAATGGATATGTAGGAAGCTCTATACAAAGAATTTTAGATACACCACTAAAAGGACTTCCTCAAGATGAAGAAATGTTCCATACTAGTCATATTGTACACAGACACTATGACAAGATAACAAATCTTTTCAGAAATATTATTCTTATTAATATTGGCAAAGAATACGCCGTACCGAAAATTAGAGTTGAACATGATGTTCATTCTACTCCACAAGGTATTCTAAAAATTACAGGACCTAATCAACGTGAAGTTTCAATGTATGTTACAGAAAATACAAAAAACATACAAAATTTCTTTACAGACGAAGAGATAAATCGCCAAGCCTTGGATCTTACAGATTGGCACAATAAAAAGTTTAATGAAAAGGTCAAAGAAATGTTTGGGTGTGAACTATATATTCCAACAGACATAAAAAAAATGAAAATAGGAGAAAATTTCATTTGGGCCTCAAACGATGCTGTGACTGGTATACAGAATATCGTAATATACTCTCTTCCATACGTCTCAGAGAAAATGTTTCTCAAAAGACCTTATTGTGCACTTCGAGATACTATCATGAAGGCTAATATACCTGGAGACAAACCAGGAATGTATATGAGCACAAATAGAGATTATGTGTGGACCAAAAACTTCTCTATCAAAGGCGATTTCGTAATGGAAGCTAGAGGACTATGGGAAATGCATAATGATGCAATGGGAGGACCTTTTGTCAGCCATTCAAGAATAGATACAGTAAATAATAAAGTTATAACTGTTGAAGGATTTGTGTACGCTCCAGAAAAAATGAAACGAACTATGATCCGTAGACTTGAGGCTGCTTTATATACACTCAAACTTCCTGCACCTGAAGATAAGGACAAGAAGGATGAGAATAAAAAATAAGACCTAAATAATACTATTAACTAATTCTTATTAATAAAATAAGAAACAATACTTTATAAATGGAAAAAATCAAAGTCGGAATAACTCACGGAGATATAAATGGTGTTGGATATGAAATCATATTTAAAACATTTCAAGATGAAGAAATGTTTGATTTATGTACACCTATAGTATATGGTTCACCAAAGGTGGCTACTTACCATAGAAAGTCTCTAAATATTCAAACTAACTTCGTAGTACGCAATTCTGTAGAAGAAGCAGAAGACAGATGTCTAAACATAGTTAACTGCTTTGGAGAAAATGAAATAAAAGTTGACTTCGGAATAGCAACCGAAGAAGCCGGTAAAGCAGCATTTATTGCACTAAATCAGGCTATGCAAGACCTGAACCAAGGAAAAATAGATGTTCTTGTTACTGCCCCTTTAACAAACAATACCATAAGAGGTAAAGAATCTATATTCCCTGGACACTCAACTTATATAGAAAAAAAACTTGGAAATAGTAATAAGGCACTCGTCATGCTCATGAGTCAAGAACTTAGAGTTGCACTTGCTACTACTAATATTCCAGTAAACAAAATTTCAGAAACAATAACAAGTGATTTACTTACAGAAAAACTAGAAACTCTTAACGAAACATTAAAAAGAGATTTCTGTATTGATGGACCACGTATTGCTGTTTTATCTCTCAATCCGGACTTCGAAACAAATACAAATCAGGATAGCGAAGAAAATAAAATTATCATACCAACGATACAAGAATTATTCAATAACAAAAAAGTTCGTTGCTTTGGTCCATATTCCGCAGATTCATTCTTCGAAAACAAAGGATATACTCACTTTGATGCTGTTCTTGCTATGTACCACGACCAAGGATTAGCACCATTTAAAGCTATATCTATGGATGAAGGAGTAAAATACACAGCAGGGCTACCTGTAATTAGAACAGCACCAGCACATGGTACTGAATACGAAATTGCAGGGCAAGGAGATGCATCAGAATACTCTATCAGACAAGCTATTTTCGAAGCTATAGATATCTTTAGATTCCGTAACAATTATGATCAAGCACATGCTCACCCGCTTAAACGACAATATTACGAAAAGCGTGATGACAGCGACAAACTTAAACTCGACCAAGTTACAGAGAACGAAGAATTATGAGCAATCAACTGAGAAATATTTTCTTTGCTATAGGACTCATCGCCATCATTGTGATGCTCTTCACATTCGATGTCAGTTTCGTTCAACTATGGAAAGACATCTGTAAAGCAGGATATTGGCTCATTGCCATGCTTGCTCTATGGGCTGTACTATATGCTATGAACGCATTGACTTGGAGAGTCATCATAAAAGGAAGTGGAGATTGTAATATTTCTTTTCTTAAACTGACAAAAATAACTATCACTGGATTTGCATTAAACTATGCTACTCCAGTGGGACTATTAGGAGGAGAACCATACAAAATTATGGAACTCAAACCTTATATAGGAGTCCAAAGAGCGTCATCATCTGTACTGCTATTTGCTATGATGCACATATTTAGTCATTTCTGGTTTTGGATTACAAGCATAGTAACTTATATTGCTTTATATGCATTAGGTTATCTATCTTTAGGCCCCGGAATGATTATAATACTTGTACTTATGACATTATTTTGCAGCGCAGGTATATATTTGTTCATACGAGGATATAAAAAAGGAATGGTAGTAAAACTTATATCCATGGTAGGTCACATACCAGGACTTAAAGTTTGGGCTAAAAGATTTAGAGAAAATAATCAAGAGGATCTAAAAAAAATTGATATACAAATATCAGCTCTTCAAAGCCAAAACAAAAAAAATTTTTACTGCTCCTTCTTTCTTGAGTATATCGGACGAATATTTCAGTCGTTTGAAATAATGTTTATGCTTATACTATTCGAAGCCGGTGACGCAGATCTTATTACATTCTTGTATTCTTTTCTCATTCTGGCTTTCACTTCCCTATTTGCAAACCTTCTTTTTTTCTTCCCTTTACAATTGGGAGGACGTGAAGGTGGATTTGCATTATCAACAGCACAAATGGGAATGACAAATGATATAGGAATGTTTGTAAGCATGATGTGCCGTGTTAGAGAAATATTTTGGGCTACGATAGGACTACTACTTATGAAAGTTGGTACAAAAGTTCCATGCGAACATAGCTCAAATGTAAATAGTAATGAAGAAATAAATAAGAAATAATTACATATTTAACGGAAATAATGCTTTAGCATAATTTTCTTAATATAATTATAATATGAAATTTGCAATATTAGCAGCAGGTGAAGGTTCACGACTTGCACAAGAAGGCGTTGAGTTGCCTAAACCACTTGTGAAAATTAATGGCGAAGCTATGATTGATCGCCTAATCCGTATCTTCATAGAAAACAACGCAGAAGAAATTGTTATTATAACAAATAATCTAACTCCTATTACTCAGGAACATCTGCGAGAAATACAGAAAAAACATAGCATCGTAAAGATGACTGTGAAAACAACGCCTAGCTCTATGCATAGCTTCTATGAACTAAAACCTTTGATTGGAAAAGGAAAATTCTGTCTGACAACAGTAGATACTATTTTCAACGAAATTGAATTTAAGAAATATATTGAAGTTTTCAAAGATTTTGAAGGAGATGGCATGATGGCGGTTACTGATTATATAGATGACGAAAAGCCACTATACATTTCTACCGATCCAAAAATGAACATCACAGGATTTCATGATTCTATTGAAAATTATAATTCAAGCGAAGTTGGAAAAGATGGAAAATCTATATGCAAATACATATCAGGAGGTATATACTGCCTAAATGAAAAAGCATTTGTCACTCTTGATAATTGTATAAAAAACGGAATGCTTAGAATGAGAAATTTCCAACGTCAACTTGTATTTGATGGATTCAAGTTAAAAGCATATCCTTTCAGCAAAATATTAGATATCGACCATGCATCCGATATAGAAAAAGCTGAATATTTTCTTAAAGCATAGATATAAGACATAAATATAAATATGCGATTATTAGGTATATATAGAAGTGAAAGATTTTCACCTAATATGGTTAGTAATGATGCTGCCATACTTGATGCTGTAGCCGACAAACTTAGAAAGCTTGGAAATGAAGTCGAAACTATAAGCGAAGATAAGCTTAATGATTTATCATATGATATATCAAAATATGACAAAGCTTTTGGAATGATGCGTAACGAACAGACCATCAAAAAACTTATGGAAAAAAATGACGAATACAAATTCATCAATCCTTTAGGTGGTATTCTCGACTGTAACGAACGTGTCGCTTTGCTGGAAATATTCATGGATGAGGAAATAAATATGCCGGACTGTGCTCTGTATACACATCTTGGAATCAAAAGCAATGGAGAAATAGATTTTCCCTTTTGGATAAAAAGAGGCGATGGATGTGCTGAAACCAAAGAAGACGTAAGTTATATCACAAATAATGAAGAAGCTACACATATTGTAGACAATTTCAAAGAAAGAAATATTCATAGTTTTGCCGTTCAAAAACATATACCTGGTGACCTAGTTAAATTCTATGGAGTAGAAGGTACTGACTTTTTCTCATGGAATTATGCTAGCCAAGGACACTCAAAGTTTGGATTAGAAGCTATAAACGGAAAAGAACAAGGCTTCCCTTTCCAACCTAAAGAACTTAAAATGTTAGCAGACAAAGCTGCAAAAGCAATTGAAGTGCCAATATATGGAGGTGATTGCATTATAGATTCTTCTGGAAAAATGTATATTATCGATTTCAACGACTGGCCAAGTTTCACAAATTGTCGCAATGATGCTGCAATTGCTATTGCTCAAAGAATCTTACAATAAAATGATATAAAGAATTTTCTTAATTCATTTCATTTATAAAATATATAGAAATCTCATAAAAAATATAAAAATGGGAAACAGAAAAGAAAAAATCAATTCAACAATAAAATCCTCTGATACAGAAGAGAATATTGACAAATACTGGACACGTCCAATAGGATACATGTGGGCTATTTTCTTTAAGAAA
>JAILIJ010000266.1 GCA_024695315.1 Bacteroidaceae bacterium | reverse complement strand
ACAAATAGATGCTATCGAAGTTGTGTGTATAGATGGATGGCATGAGATTGTATGGGCATACGCTAAACAATTCAGCATATCTAAACTCAAATGGATTGTCAGCGGCGGAAATACAGGACAAGAGTCCATTCGTAACGGTGTATACAATTTAGAAGGAAAAGTCAACAATGACGACAATATCATCATACATGACGGAATAAGACCTCTAATTGAACCGTCAATCCTTACTGATGTAATCTCAAAATGCAACATGTATGGAAATGGAGTTACAAGCATGCCATACAATGAACAGATTTTCATCGTTGATAAAGATGATGATACGACAACAACCAAATATATTCCACGTGAGACTCTAAGGCGTGTAGCTACACCACAAGCTTACAAGTTCGAGAAACTTGACTGGGCATACCACGAGGCATATGAGAAAGAAATAGGAATATATGGCTCATCATATACCAACACTATGATGGTGGAACTGGGAGAAAAATTACATTTTGCAGCCGGTTCTGACAAGAACATAAAACTGACAACCAAAGATGATCTTGAGATGTTTAAAAGTTACATCAAGATGGAGAAAGATAATTGGCTGAAATAATTATGAACAAAAAACATCCACTATACAAGGAAGATTTAGATAATATCCTTAAAGTTGACAATATAAATGAACTGAAAGGAAAAAGTGTTCTTATAACAGGAGCTACAGGGCTTATTGGAGTATGTATGATTGATGCTCTCATGAAACTGGGAGATGTAAAAATATATGCTGTCGGACGAAATAAGGACAAAGCTTCAGCGCGTCTCGGTGAATATTTCGGAAATCCGATGTTTAAATTTGTAGAACAGGATGTTATGATGCCTTTTCCAGAAGACATGAAGGTTGACTTCATCATTCCAGCTGCAAGCAACACTCATCCTCTCGCTTATTCACAGTTTCCTATCGAGACGATGCTCATAAACATCAAAGGAGCGGAACATGCCCTAGAACTGGCAGTCAGGTGCAACGCTACAGTACTCTACCCTTCAAGCGTGGAAATATACGGAAATGCTCATGGACAGGATGTTTTCACAGAAGAATATACTGGAAAACTTAACTTGTCAACAAGTCGTGCTTGTTACACCGAATCTAAGCGTTCAAGCGAAGCACTTTGCCAATCGTATGTTGCCGAACGAGGAGCAAACGTTAAAATTGCAAGACTAAGCAGAGTATTTGGCCCAACAATGCTGGAAAGCGATTCTAAAGCTTCCTCACAATTCATTAAAAAAGCTATTGCTGGAGAAGATATAGTACTTAAAAGCAAAGGAGAACAATTCTTCTCATACACATACGTGGCAGATGCCGTTGCAGCCATGATACACATCATGCTAAATGGCGAAAACGGTGTTGTCTACAACATAGCTGCCGAAGATTGTAACGTACATCTAAAAGATTTTGCACAGATATGTGCTGAAGCATCTGGCAAGAATGTAGTATTTGATCTTCCTTCTGAAACTGAAATGAAAGGCTTCTCTATAGCCACTCAAGCTATTCTTGACAATAGCCGACTAATCAGTTCTGGATGGAAACCTAAGTACAGCATGAAAGATGCGGTAAACAGAACTATTAACATAATAAAATAATGGAAAATCATTTCTTCACAGAACACGTCAAAAACAATCTACGCCAATGCCAACTCAAACAACTTGGAATATTGGAAATCGTCGACGCCATCTGTAAGAAACATAATATTGAATATTGGCTTGACGGAGGTAGTATCCTAGGTGCTGTAAGGCACGGGGGATTCATTCCTTGGGATGATGATATAGATATAGCTATGAGACAGGAAGAACTGGATAGGTTTATTAAGATAGCACCAGCGGAACTTCCCGAACATCTATTTCTACAAACAGCAGAAAGCGACCCAAGTCAGAAGGAGCCTATAGTGAAAATAAGAGACTTGAATTCGCTTTACATCGAAGATACTGATGTTTTCAATGCAGAATATCAAAAGGGACTTTACATCGACATATTTCCATTTGTCGACTACCCCTCAGTTTCTAGAAAATGGGCTAAGAACATTCTGAAAGGAATATCTACCAGTTATAGCATATTACATAAACAGCACTATTATTCAGGCAGATCCTTCTTCGAATTTTTCTATTTCAGCATAAAAGGATGGATCTTGAATACAATATGGAAATCTGCCTATTTGTGCAACAAGACAGATAAATACATCGGCAATGTACCAATAAACTGCGGATATGGAATAATGCACAGAAAAGACTCTGTATTCCCTATCGGGGAAATTGAATTTGAGGGTAAGAAATTCTCCGCACCTCACAACCCCGATGCATACCTCAAAGACCTGTACAAAAACTACATGGAAATACCGCCAGAGGACAAACGACACATACATGCCATATTTATTATGCCTGAATTGCAAAAAAATAATTGATAACATGATGAATTTTTTGTTATCTATAGTTTGTTGAAAAGGAAAGTTTTCCATATCTTTGCGTGAATAAACGAGATATATCGAATAACAAAATATAATTCTAAAAGTATTATGGCTCAAGCACCAGAATTTAAGTACGCTCCTATGTTCCAAGTCGGAAAGGACGATACTGAATACCGCCTATTAACAAAAGAAGGCGTAAGTGTAACAGAATTTGAGGGTAAGGAAATTGTAAAGGTATCACCAGAGGCGCTTACCCTGCTTTCACAGCAGGCTTTCCACGATGTGGAGTTCATGCTACGTCGTGAGCACAACCTTCAGGTGGCTAAAATCCTTAAAGATCCAGAAGCATCAGAAAACGACAAGTATGTTGCTCTACAATTCCTACGCAACGCAGAAACTGCATGCAAGGGAATTCTTCCTTTCTGCCAAGACACTGGTACTGCCATTATACACGGAGAAAAAGGACAGCAGATTTGGACAGGATTTGAGGACGAAGAGGCTCTCAGCAAGGGTGTTTTCAATACTTACACTCAAGACAACCTCCGCTACTCACAGAATGCTCCTCTCAACATGTACGATGAGGTAAATACTAAGTGCAACCTCCCTGCTCAGATTGACATCGAAGCAACTGAAGGTGCTGAGTATCGTTTCATCATGGTAGCTAAGGGTGGTGGCTCTGCTAACAAAACTTACTTCTACCCAATGACTAAGGCTACTATCCAGAACGAAGGTACTCTCCTACCATTCCTCGTAGAAGAGATGAAGCACCTTGGTACTGCTGCTTGCCCTCCATACCATATCGCTTTCGTTATCGGAGGTACTTCTGCAGAGAAGAACTTACTCACAGTAAAGCTCGCTTCTATTAAGTACTACGACAACCTACCTACTACTGGCGACGAGACAGGTCGTGCTTTCCGCGACATCGACCTCGAACAGAAACTTCTCAAAGAAGCATACAAGATTGGACTCGGTGCACAGTTCGGAGGTAAGTACCTCGCACATGATATACGAGTAATTCGCCTTCCACGCCACGGAGCAAGCTGCCCTATCGGTATGGGTGTTAGCTGTTCTGCAGACCGTAACATCAAGGCTAAGATCAATAAAGACGGTATATGGCTTGAGAAGATGGATACTAACCCATCAGAACTCATTCCAGAAGAGTACCGCAAGCCAGGAGAAGGCGCTAAGGGCATAGAAATTGACCTCGACAAGGGTATCGATGCAGTACGCGCTGAACTTACTAAATATCCAGTTTCAACACGAGTAAACCTTAAAGGTACTATCATCGTAGCTCGCGACATCGCTCACGCTAAGCTTAAGGCTCGCCTCGACGCAGGTGAGGGTATGCCACAATACTTCAAGGACTACCCAGTACTCTATGCTGGACCAGCAAAGACTCCAGAAGGTTATCCTTGCGGTAGTATGGGACCAACAACTGCTAATCGTATGGACCCATACGTTGACGAGTTCCAAGCAAACGGAGCAAGCCTCGTGATGATCGCTAAGGGAAATCGTACACAGCAGGTTACAGATGCTTGTAAAAAGCACGGAGGATTCTACCTCGGCACTATCGGCGGCGTAGCTGCAGTACTCTCACAGAGCAGCATCAAGAGCATCGAATGTGTAGAATACCCAGAACTCGGCATGGAAGCAATTTGGAAGATCCGCGTTGAAGACTTCCCAGCTTTCATCCTCGTCGATGATAAGGGCAACGACTTCTTCAAGCAGCTCAAACCTTGCACAGGATGCAGCATCTTCGAGGGATAAAACCTGAGAAGATGAGTGAAAAGTGAGAAGTAAGCATTTCAAGCTTGAATTCTTTTCTTTTCCCAAGGTTGAAAAAGTAAATAATAAAAATAATTATAAACTTGAAAAGTGTCTGGTGGACATATTTCCAAACATGATTCACCCTTCACTTTTCACTTTTCACTTAATATAATGGACGACGTAAAAGTTTTCATCAATGAGGCTGAAGAAGCTATGGAAATGGCTTCTATGCACCTAGAAGAGGCTCTCAGCCGCATTCGCGCAGGACGCGCAAACGTACACATCCTTGATGAGGTACGCGTAGAATCTTACGGACAGCACGTGCCACTAAGCAACGTTGCAAGCCTCAACACTCCTGATGCTCGAACAATAACAATCAAGCCTTGGGAAAAACAGATGCTTAAAGTCATAGAAAAGGCTATCATCGACTCTTCCGTAGGTATCATGCCTGAAAACAATGGTGAAATAATCCGTTTAGGCATTCCAGCTCTTACTGAGGAAAGACGTAAGGACCTTACTAAGCAGTGTTCTAAAGAAGCTGAAACAGCTAAGGTAAGCGTGCGCAACGCTCGCCGTGAAGCTATCGACAAACTCAAGAAGTCTGTCAAGAATGGAGTTCCTGAAGACGTTGAAAAAGACTCAGAAGATACTGTCCAGAAGATTCATGACAAGTACGTCAAGAAGATCGAAAGTATGCTCGAGGTTAAGAACAAGGAAATCATGACTGTGTAAAATAACACACAATCATATAATAAGGAAAAGGGGACTTGCATTTTGCAAATCCTCTTTTCATTTATAATCACTTATATTAACAAAATAACAAATTAGCTTTAGTTATTTTATGTTATAATTATTTGTTTTGTAACTATTTATTTTGTGTTGTCAACTAAACAAAGTAACTTTGCAAACAAAATCATATTAACTAATAAACAACTTTTCAATTGAAGGGATTAGTAATACGAAACACAGGCTATAGCTACACCGTAAAAAATGATGAGGGAGAAGTTTACGACTGCAAAGTCAAAGGTAACTTCCGCATCAAGGGAATACGCACAACAAACCCAGTGGCTATTGGAGACAGAGTGGAATTCACCCCACAACAACCTGCAGACGTAGATATAGAACAGGCACACCAGGGACTTATTACAGCACTGGAAGACAGAAAAAACTATATTATTAGAAAGTCAACAAACCTTAGCAAGCAGTCGCACATCATCGCAGCTAATGTTGACCTTTGCTTTCTAATCGTCACAGTAACTCACCCAGAAACCTCCCTCACTTTCATAGACAGATTTCTGGCTAGTGCAGAAGCATATAGAGTACCCACCGTTCTTGTCTTCAACAAAGTAGATATCGCCGTAGATGACTGGAAAGAATATCTCGACGGCGTCATACATCTATACACAACAATAGGGTATGAGTGCCTACGCATCTCCGCAAAAACAGGAGAAGGACTTGACGAAGTGAAAAAACGAATCGCAGGAAAAGTCGTCTGCCTCTCAGGAAACAGCGGTGTAGGAAAGTCAACGCTCATAAATGCACTCTTCCCTAACCTCAATCTACGCACCAACGAGATTTCTGATGCCTACAACACAGGTAAACATACTACCACATTCTCGGAAATGTACGAGGTAGAAGACGGAGGATACATAATCGACACTCCAGGTATAAAGGGATTCGGCACTTTCGATATGAAGAAAGAAGAGATAGGACACTACTTTAGAGAGATTTTCCACTTCTCCTCAGACTGCAGATTTAATAACTGCACTCACACCCATGAACCTCATTGCGCTGTATTAGAAGCAGTAGAGCGACATGACATTAGCGAAAGCCGATATAACTCATATCTATCAATGCTTGACGATGAAAAAGAAGATAAGTATCGCAGCAGTTATTAGCCTGATAAGCCTGATAGCTAATGCTCAAACATACGAAGATTTCGTAAGCGCAGGTAACAATGCGGCAGCCCATGATTCTCTCTCAAAGGCAGAACAACTCTACAAGTCGGCTTTGAGACTTGCTCCACAAGACTACCGCAACCCACTTGTCTACAATAATCTTGCTAAGGTACAACAAGCACAGGGACTAAACGATAGAGCACTAACCTCATACGAGTTAGCTCTAAACCTGGCACCGCAAAACGTACCGATACTGATGAACAGAGCCAATCTATATCTGTTACTCGGTAATCAAAGTAAAGCACTTATCGACTACAGAAAGGTTATCGATGTAGACCCTAACAATACCGATGCACTTCAGTACATCGGATACATTTTCACAAAACAGCACGAATTCGCCAAAGCCAAGACTCACTACGAAAGACTGCTGACCATCGATCCAGAAAACTACGCCGGACAATTAGGAGTAGCCATACTGTTTCAGGAATGTGGAAAACCAGGAGACGCTCTTGCCAGACTAACATTACTCTCAGAAAAATATCCCGACAAGGCTGAGATTTATAGCGTAAAAGCTGAAATAGAAGCTGAAGCACAACAACCGGAACTGGCAATCATGGATCTCAACAAGGCTATATCCCTGGAACCTAACAATAAGAACTTCGTGCTCACACGCGGATTTCTGCATTACAATCAGAAAAACTATAGATTAGCAAAGCAGGACTTCGAACACGCCATAGAACTAGGCGTACCAAGAGGGCAACTGAAGAAAGAACTTAAAGAATGCAAGTAAGTAAATGAAAGAATTTGTAATATCAGAGGCTTCGGTTGAAACCGCACTTCTCGTCGGTCTCATCACACCTCAACAGAATGAACGCAAAACAAACGAATACCTTGACGAGCTTGAGTTTCTAGCAGAGACAGCAGGCGCCAAGGTTATAAAAAGATACACCCAAAAGGTGAACGGCCCAAGCAGTACTACATATCTGGGTACTGGTAAACTGGAGGAAATAGCTGCTTTCATAAAGGAAAAGCAAGACGAAGTGGATGCATACTGGGAAGAACAAATCGCACTCGGTAACCCATACCAACAGACTATAGTCACTGGTACTAAAGCACGCCACGGAGACGAATACATGGAAGAAGAGGACGACTCTTATTTTGTGAATGATGAGTCCAACAAACAGAACACGACCAAGAGCCGCAAGCAAAGAAAACTCGAGAAGATGCTTGCTAAGCAGCGTGAAGAAGCTAACAAAAATGTCCCACAGCCTGTAGGCATGGTAATCTTCGACGATGAATTAAGCGCAAAGCAAATAAGAAACATAGAGGAAGTGCTACAAGTCAAAATCATCGACCGCACACGTCTCATTCTCGACATCTTCGCCATGCGTGCTCAGACAGCTGCAGCCAAGACTCAAGTCGAACTCGCACAGTATAAGTACATGCTTCCACGACTAACACGACTCTGGACACACTTGGAACGTCAGCGAGGTGGTGCGGTAGGACTCCGAGGACCGGGTGAGACACAGCTCGAAATGGACCAGCGTATCATACGCAACCGTATGGCACTGCTCAAGCAAAGACTTGCCGACATAGATACTCAAAAGACCACTCAGAGAAAGAATCGCGGACGCTTGATAAGAGTAGCTCTCGTGGGATATACGAACGTGGGAAAAAGCACAATAATGAATATGCTTGCCAAGAGTGACATTTTCGCCGAAAACAAGCTTTTCGCCACTCTCGACACCACAGTGCGAAAGGTCATTATCGACAATCTGCCTTTCCTTCTGTCTGACACAGTAGGATTTATACGAAAACTCCCTACCGACCTTGTGGAGTCATTCAAATCCACTCTTGACGAAGT
>JAILIJ010000190.1 GCA_024695315.1 Bacteroidaceae bacterium | reverse complement strand
GAATATCTGTCAAAGTCTAATCTTGGCTATGATGTTCCCTTTACCACATGGAAGGACAAGACTGGTAAATATAGCAACTGGACTGTGCTGAGCGAGGGTGCCTTAGGCCAGTGGCGTGCTGTCTTTGAAATTGCCTATAACCATTATGTGGGACGTAAGCACCTTGCCATGCCTTATACAAGTATGGTTCTGGGACATTTTGTGCGCCCAGAAGGAGCGGGCTTCACGTGTGATAATCCTGGATTTGGCACGTTATTGTTTTATCAGGGCACATCTGTGGATTCAACGTCTTTAGTACCAGAAAAGAAAAGATACTTTATAAATAACCGACGGAAATATTCTTGTGAGAATGAACCGGTTATCAAACTTGAGAAAGCGCCTACGCTTACTTTGGTGCGAACGGTTGATTGCTGGCCAGAATATTGGGATTTGAAACCTGTTCGTATAAATGGAGATATATACGAATATGAGCCGTTGGGAACTAAATCACGTAATGGATACGTTTTCTGTGAATCTGAACTAAACACTACATTCCTTGTTGAGGAATAGGATTAACGACAACGAGAGGGCATCAGGCTGGAAGTTTGATGCTCTCTCATTTTTTTCAATTCAAAATCGTGATTTTATGACCTTATCATATAAAACAAAAAAAGTGCGCCAAATTAGACGTACTTTTCTACCCCACCTCCTTCGGCAACGCTTCGTATTACCTTCGTAACAGCTTCGAAACACATAGCTGATGAGCATCGATTTCTGATGTCTGAAATTTTATCTCATCCCCTATTAGAATCGGAGCTTGACGCGCACCGTCAGATGAATAATCAAAGATAGTAAAAAATGCTATTTTTTGCAAGTTTTTACGTCTCTAAAAATGCCTTTAACATAATATTTAACATTTTAACATTTTCGATACGAAGTCGTGTAATCTCGACTTTACAATTATTGTTTTGCCGAAAAATAGACTTATCATATAAAAACGATCTTTTGTATTATGTTTCACAGCTCAAGCTACTGCTGTCTGATGCATTTATACATTGACCATGTCTGCAAGCATATGAGACATCTTTTTTCAAAGAGCGTATTCTACAACCGATTCGTGGCACTCTTGCAGAGCTACAATCAGGCGATTTTTAGATGATAATGTTTATTGCTAACTTTGAATTTAAGAATACGGCTTAATAATCAATTGTTGAGTCTTGCTCTTCATTATCTTCCATTTCACTAATATGTATTTTTGAAGCTTCGGAAATGGCTTGTTCATAGCCGACGAGTGCGGCAAAAGGGGCGAATTGAGCGGCCCTGTTCTCCATTGTCATCTTAGGGTGAACCTTTGACACGTGGTGGGGTAGGTTGATTATGTCGTCGTAGTTTTCTGTATCCATAAGTATGGGTGTTAAAATGTGAAATTTTGGTGAGTGTTCGTAGGGAAACGAAGCTATCAGGCTTTATGACCTCCGATTTGTTGATTTCTATCTCGTGCCGTGGCACCTTCTTCGAAATTTATGCCTTTGAGGATGGCATTCTTTCCAAACCTCTTTTTGATGTCGAGTAGCGTCTCTTGAATCCTTCGTTCCTTACATGTCTCGGCCTCTTCTTCCTTTTGTCTCTGTATCATCTGCTCATAGTCGGTAAACAGGTCGAGTTGAATCGGTTCTGCCTTCTTTAACTTGAGTATTTCTTCGCTTTTTACATGATTTACCGTGAGGTTAAGTCGCCGAACGAGAAGGTCTGGATTGACAATTTTGTCAAAAAGGCGGCGTACGGCCTCGGTTATCATTTTTGAAGAAGATGTCATGCGTGGCAGATTCTCCGTACCGTTGGCATGTTTCGGAACTTCTCTACCGTAGTGGTCAATAGAGATCTTTCCCGTGTATCTTGCTCTAACTTCCGTGTCGTTAAGGCTGTCGACATCGTATCCAATGGTAAGAACAATCTGATTCGTTACCATTCGTTTATCCACGAGGTCGAGAGCTATGGCATCGGCCATTTCGCTTGCCACGACCCTTGCTTTTTTGAAAGTATAAGCATGTTGTAGTACTTGTCCACTACTGAATGAGTTTGTCGTTGGCTTATATGCTTTGACCTGTTCTATGGTACATGGTTCCCATCCCCAAGCATGGTCGATAAGCAATTCTGCGTTGATGCCAAAGAGTCTGTATAGCAGTTCCTCGTTTTCTATTGAGCATCTAGCAATTTTTCCCATGGTATCTAAACCATACATCTTTAGTCTGTCAGCTATGCCGTGTCCTACGCGCCAAAAACTTGTGAGCGGCCTATGGTTCCATAGTTTTTTGCGGTAAGTCATCTCGTCAAGTTCCGCTATGCGTACCCCATCTTTGTCGGCGGGAATATGTTTGGCCACAATGTCCATGGCAACCTTGCTTAGGTACATGTTTGTGCCGATACCAGCCGTAGCTGTTATGCCTGTTTCTTTGAGTACATTTTGTATCATAGTCATGGCCAACTCGTGAGGTGTCATCTTGTAGGATGCCAGATAAGCTGTGACGTCCATGATGACCTCATCAATAGAATATACATGTATGTCCTCAGGAGCTATGTATTTAAGGTAAATGCTATATATTTTCGTGCTGTAACGTATGTAGTACGACATACGAGGTGGTGCTGCTATGTAATCGATTTTCCAGTCAGGATGTTTTTTCAGTTCTATATCTGAATGTGAGCTTGCTGTAAACTTTGCAACCTTATTTTTCAACATCCTCTCGTAATTCACCTCTTTGAGCCGTTGTATCACTTCAAACAGACGAGCTCTTCCTGGTATACCGTATGCTTTCAGGGATGGAGACACGGCAAGACAGATTGTTTTCTCTGTTCTGCTATTATCAGCCACGACGAGATTAGTGGTCAGCGGGTTGAGTCCGCGTTCCACACATTCCACGGAAGCGTAGAATGACTTAAGGTCTATGGCTATGTATGTGCGTTGCATTCTTCTATACCTATTGTCTAAGCAAAAATAGAGACTAAAAAATCTGTTAAGTTGGAGTGCAAAGATACAAAAAACTGTTTATATACAAAAGAGTGATTATTCTATTCTTTTCCTTGCAAAAGTAGGACGATTCTTGAGTTTTTGCAACTTACGAATCGTCCAATTTTTCGTTAACCTTGAAAAAAAACTTTTTAACTTGTAACTAATTCCCTATACCCAATACTAACTAATTAATCCCCTAAACCTTAATAACTAATGAAAAACGAAAGTGAAAATTTAATAAACCATCCTATCTAAACCTGAATTTTTTATGTGACAAATATATGTTTTTTATTTATACTTCCCAAAATGTTTCTATGTGCAAGGAATATGTGATTTTTCATTTGGACGTTTTCTTTATATAAATATTTCATTATTATGAAGTTGGACTTGGAATGTTTGGAGTCCAAATAAAAATGAGCGACTTATCAAAATATACCATTGCATTAATTTTTACATTTTGCTCTAAAAGTGAAAACGTCTCTAAAAGCGTACGTATTTTTCATGTTTTTATAATGATTTTTAGTAGTGGGGAAGGTCTTTTTTTAGTTTTTTTTACAGAGTATATATGTTATCAGAGAAAAAAATCATACCTTTGGACTGTTAAAAACTCTGACTTAGGCTCTTCTTTAATTAAGAATGAAGAAATAGTAATTAAGATTTGTTCGCGGGAAACCATACAACCGCAAAACCATATAACTCTCTCTCTGAGAATCTATCCCTCAGGAATGAGAAAATAGATGTCATCAACGACTTAGTTTTATCAACTAACGAGAAGAAATACTTTACTTTGTGACTCATAATTCGCGTTATGAAGTCTACTTAATAAAAATGATTAAAATGAACTTAACTTTTAGAAAAATCTGTACATTGGCTTTGTTGTCATCAGGATTCTTGTCAGCAAGTGCTATGGATGATGCCGTTCGTGATTCAATAGCAAAACTTATTGCTAATGGACAAGGCACAATTCCTACCGTAGTAAGTAATACCAGAAATGCACGTGGTGCGACTATGATTCTTGGACGTTTCACGGTTAGCGGAGTGCATACAAGTAAGATTCTTGAGCAGGGCCTATGTTGGAGTACAGAGCCTAATCCTACTGTATTGAACGATAAGAGTACAGACTATTATTCACACAATGGTAGAATCTACGTCATTAAAGGCCTTACTCCTTCAACAGTTTATTATGTAAGACCGTATGCCATTACTAAAGACTATGCCGTAGGCTATGGTGAGGAGATGAAAGTCATTACTATTCCACAGAGCAATTCGACTGTGGAGTTTGATATTAGTGTGACAAATGCTTCAGAAGATGTGAAAAATCGCATTACCAATGCTATGGATCAGGCCCTTTATTGGTGGAGACAATGCACAAGTATCAATAACAAGGAAGTAACCGTATATTATAGTAGTGGGATTCCAACCGCAGAGGCCAGCTATAGTGGGTATTTAGGTTTTGGTCCAAACGCTTCATATCAGGCAACAGGAACAGCCCTCCATGAGTTGAGTCATGTGGCTGGAATAGGTCAGCACATGGTGTGGATTATGTCTTCTGTTTTGCATCCAGGATCAGGAACAAGAGTTTGGTTAGGAGATCGTGCCAATGAGGTGGTACGCTTTTTTGAAAATAACGATAAGGCCGGACTTACGGGCGATAATACCCACATGTGGGGTACTGGCACGTCAAGCATGATTTCCTACGGAATAAATGGTGCCTTTGAGGATACTGGTAAGGAACTGCAATATGTGGCACATGCAATGGTTATGCAGGCTTGTGGCGAAGATGGTTTGCCAGACAATTATTATCGTAGAATTGCCACTCCTTCATATACTTTTGACTGTGAAGAAGGCAAGAAATATTACTTCACAAATGAGGAATATGGCAAGGCCGTTACCTATCTTAAGGAATCTGCTGATGGAACATTGAAGAATGTCGAAATGTCTTCTCTTGAGGTTGTGAAAAATGATTCGGCTGCGTGGTATATGGATTTCGATCCAACAACCCAGCATTATCATATAAAGAATGCGGCTACAGGACATTATATATACGCAGAAAATTCGACTCTCGATAAGGTTATGTCAGCTACCAAATCTTCTATTCTTGATTCCAGACATGAAGTTCAGCTCATGATGAGCCGCACAGATTTTACTTTGGAGTCAGGTACATATAGTGCAGGAAAACGTGGCTATTGGTTGAGTCCTAATCCAGATGATTTTGGTGGTTGTTTGACAGCTAAGGAAGATGGTTCTGTGGTAAACAATTATATAGATCTTTCCGACGAAAGCCATGCTCAGCGTTTCCTGATTTTGGACTCCGATGACATGGAGGATTTAGCTCTTGGACTTAATGGTGGTGCCGTAAGCAGCATATCTATAAATGGCTATTCTATCCCTGGTATTCATGCGGGCTACAATACCTTCAATTATAGCGTAGCACCAGGAACAGACATTTCTAATATCATGGTAGATGTGAAAACAAACGAAATATATACTGGAAAAGCTAATGTTGAGATGCCTGAATCGTTGCCTGGCGCTATTACCGTAAATCTGGAGAGAAATGGAGAGACTGTCAGCTCGTATACTATTGAGGTAGAGGAAAATTTACTATATGCGTGGGATGGTCAGTTAGATAAGAATGCTAATCCGTATGAACTCGGATGGGTTGTAAATGGTACTGTCGCTTCAGATGTCGTAAATGGAAAAGATAATACCGCTCATTTTGTTGATGCTGATGCAGAATCCTATAATTTTGTTCTCAGCAATAACACTTATAGTGGCCGTATTTTGGAACTTCCTTTTGAAGGCGGATGTACCTACGAACTTCATGTTAAGGGACTTGTTGCGGGACGTAAGTATGCTCTTGAATCCCTTGTTGGACAAATTAAACCACAGGAAAATAAGCTCTTTTCTGTATCTATGACTATAGCAAACTCTGATGGAGTATCGTTTATTGAGCGTAAGACCATCTATACAAATAAGACAGAAGGCAAAATGTTGAGTAAGCGTTACACTTTCCAAATCCCTGCGGATGTTAATTCTGATGATATTGTCATAACTTTTGAGAATAAGATGACCGCAGATTTCGTATTTTGTCTTAGTAAGCTTGTGCTTTCTGATATTGGCGAATATGATGCTATAGAAAGCGTGTCGGAGGATTCCAAGGATATAAATCCCCGTATGTATAATCTTCAGGGCATTCAGCTGAACGCACAGCCTGAGAAGGGTATATATATACAGGAAGGTAAGAAAGTTTTGGGAAAATAAGGACGTTTAGATATTTAAAATAAAAAGAAGACCTTCTTCTCGGTTACATTTTCCTTTTATAAGTAAAGAGGAAATGACCGAAGAAAAGAAGGTCTTCTTTTCGTGTTTATTTTGTGTTACGTAGTGGCATGGAGACAACCTTAGCTTTTTATATTTGTGCCCTGTAGTAGTGACACGTTTTTCTCAAAGTCAGCAATCTTCTGCTTAGCCTCACACGTTAATGGAATCGAATGATTGGCATTTTTGTCGAACAGCACCATTGTGGTTTTACATTCACATTTCACGTCATTTGTCCTTCCGTTGAGAGCCCTCTGTAGAACCGTAAAACTCTTATTTCCCAAACGTACGATAGCCGTTTCTATGGCTATTTCATCGGGGTAATAGATAGGAGCTATGAAGTTAGCGTCTATGTTGACCACGAAAATTGCTTTTGTGTCAAAAACATTCTTTCCAAATATGTCCCTGAAGTATTGTGTCTTGCACATATCGAACAGGGAGAAATATATGGAGTTGTTGACATGTCCAAACTGGTCAACGTCAGAAAATCGTAGCTGAGCAGGTTGTCTGTGATGGAAAAGTATATTGCTGTAGTTTTCCATATTTTTTCTTACTTCTTATTTCTAATCTCCACACGTCTGATTTTTCCGCTGATGGTCTTCGGCAGTTCATCAACGAACTCGATAACTCTTGGATATTTATAAGGTGCAGTCTCATGTTTTGCATGTTCTTGCAATTCCTTGACGAGTTTCTCGTCAGCCTTATCCTTATATTCCTTTGTAAGCACAATCGTAGCCTTAATAATCTGTCCTCTAATCTCATCAGGCACGGCTGTAATGGCACATTCCATTACGGCTGGGTGAGTCATGAGGGCTGATTCTACTTCGAAAGGACCTACGCGGTAGCCAGAAGTCTTTATTACATCATCGATGCGTGAAACGAACCAGAAGTAACCATCTTCATCGTAATATACGACGTCTCCTGTATGGTATAGTCCGTTAGCAGTACGCTTTTCAGTCATTTCGTCGTTGCGGTAGTAGCCTTTGAAGAGTCCGAGAGGCTTTCCCTTGTCAACACGTATTACGAGTTCTCCATTCTCCATAGGACCGACATGTTCTCCATTTTCGTCTACCACGTCAACGTTGAACTGTGGGTTTCTAACTCCCATAGATCCTGGCTTTGACTTAATCCAAGGATATGTACCTACAACCATTGTAGTTTCTGTTTGTCCGTATGCCTCGTAGATATTCAGACCTGTTTTTCTCTTCCATTCGTCAAACACACTTGGGTTGAGAGCTTCGCCAGCTGTAGTACACCATTTGAGTGCTGAGAGATCATATTTTGAAAGGTCTTCGTGTATGAAGAAACGATATATTGTTGGTGGCGCGCAGAATGAAGTAACGTGGTATTCCTCCATTATTTTTAGCATATTGGCAGGATCGAATCGTCCTTCGTAATCGTAGATGAAAACAGTTGCGCCTGTCATCATTTGACCATAGAACTTGCCCCAAACAGCCTTACCCCAACCTGTGTCGGCAAGTGTAAGATGTAAAGCTCCGTCGTGCAGGTTATGCCAGAATTTTGCTGTCATGATATGTGCCAAAGGGTATGAGAAATCGTGCATAACCATTTTTGGCTCACCTGTTGTTCCGCTTGTGAAATAAAGAAGGAAATTATCTGTTGCCTTATTTCTTTCTGGACGGACGAAAGGCTCTGCTTCATTCAGTCCTCGCCAGAAGTCGTAGAATCCGTTAGGAATATTTGGACCTATAGATATGTAACTTCTTACCATTGGAACGAATCGTCTGGCTTTCTGTATATGTTCCAAAACCTCAGCATCTCCGCAAGCCACAATAGTGCTTATTCCGGCCATGTGGCAACGGTAGAGGATATCCTTGTCGGTTAGCATGTGTGTAGCAGGAATAGCTACTGCACCAATCTTATGTAGGGCAACCATAGCCAACCACCATTCGATACGTCTTTTCAGAATGAGCATTACGCGGTCGCCCTTTTCTACACCAATCTCCATAAAGAATGATGCGCATTGGTCGGTAAGCTCCTTATATCTTTTATATGTTAGATGCTTGACCTCGTTCTTGTCATTCACCCATATAATGGCTTCTTTATCAGGCTGTGTTCGTGCATATTCGTCGATGACATCATATCCAAAGTTGAAATCATCGGGAATGTTTACTTTGTAGTTTGTCATAAAGTCCTCGTATGAGGAAAACTCTGTCCTTGTTAAAAATTTTTCTATCATAATTTTTATATTCTGTAGAGCATGCCATTCTTTAGGTCAATCTTAGCCTGATCCTTAATTTTAACATGCAGCTTTTTGCCTGTAGCATTAAAAGGTATTTGTTCTGTAAATCTATAATATCTCGGACGCTTGAAGTTGGCTATGCCAGCGCTCTCCTTGCAATACTCGTCCAGTTCTTCTGGGGTGAGTGACTCATCGGCCCTTACCACGTATGCGGTTACGAGTTGTCCGCACATTTTGTCTGGCACGCTTGTCACGATACAATCCTTAACCTTAGGATGCTGGTTGAGTACCGCCTCAATCTCAGTAGGGTAGATATTTTCCCCCGATGAGATTATCATGTCGTCTTTTCTGCCCACAATAGTTATAAACTGATTTTTATCCCATGTGGCCAGGTCATTGGTATATATGAAACCGGCATGATATTTCTTTTCTGTTTCTTCTTCGTTATTGAAGTACACGTATGGAGATTTTGCTGGTGAACAGATGATTACCTCTCCGACCTCTGTATTGTCAGTTGCTGCCAATTCATCTGGTTCAGCCCTTCTGTCCTCGAAAACCTTAACGACTCTCACATCATCATCTACACATGCGGCTCCAGCCGTTCCTGCATTCTCCGGCAGGTCAAAAGGTCTAAGGAAAGTATTCCAAAATGTTTCCGTTGTGCCGTAACCGTTGAAAATGTTAGGGGTAAGTACTTTTTGGTAACGTATACAAGCTGAACGTTCCAGCGGACTTCCCATTGTTACTATTCCCTTGAGACTGCTTATGTCAAGTCCTAACGTGTCTTGCTCATCTGCCAATTTCTCAAGTACGGTAGGCACTCCTACAACATAAGTGATTTTGTATTTGCAAACCAGTTTTAGAGTTTGTGTTGCATCAAACTTTTTCATCAGCACAAGTGTCGCCCCCGCATAGAATGTTGGACATGGACCTGCACAATGTAATCCGCCGCGGTGGAACCAAGGTGTGGTGTTCATTGTCACATCCTTATGGCACATGGGAAAATGTATCATCACGTCGTGAGCGGATAACACTTCATTTATGCTGGTGAGTGACACACCTTTAGGGTGACCTGTTGTCCCTGAAGTATATAGCCTTGTCGTCTCGTTGTAGATATTGTATGCTTCCTCCACTTTAGGCTCGTTGGATGAGGCATCTTTCACGTAGTCTTTGTATGCAACAATTTCTCCGTTGCTTTTCCCATCCACCACGATAACTTTTTTAGGCTTGTAGCTCGCAATCTTGAGCGCTTCGATGGTACTCTCCAGTTTTGAAGAACATACCAAGAGTATCAATGGCTTAGAATCGTCTATGTTATAGGCTAATTCTCCTGCGCTGCTTCTATAGCTAACGGGGCAGCAGACGCCCTGCAACTTGTGTGAGGCGATATATGCAAATGCAAATTCAGCACAATTGAGTGTCTGAACCATTATCACATCGCCTTTTTTGAAGCCATCTCTTGTGATTGTATTGCAAAGCCTATTAGTTTCTTCATTCAGTTCCTGGTATGACCATGCCTTTTCAGTTTCAGGATCGATCATAGCGGGACGTTCTGCGAAACGCCTAACATTGCGCATAAATCCTTCTATCCACGTGTAGTGGCTTTCAAATATTTTCTTAAAATCTTCCATCTTCTGATTCGAAATGTCTTCGTTATTTTTCGCTTGCAAAATTATTGTTTAGCTATATTTGTGTGGAAAAAAAACATTCTAATTTTTACCGAAATGTCGATTTTAGATGATGAAGTGTATTGCTGAATAGCTGTTTCTGCACACATTTTTTTTACATGTGCGCTGGCCTTTTTGTCATTTTGAATTTGAGTGTGCAATTTCTTAGATATATTTTTGTGATATATAAATGCCTAAAGTATTAAAATCTGTTAATTGCGTAAGTGTTCTAAAAACAGCGTGTTCTATTATTTTATGAGAAATTTGAAATTCATAAATTAACATATTTTAGTAAAAAACGATACACATTTTTATGTGAGTGTGCAATTTTTGCAAAAGGTTGTTTCTGCGCAAAAACTGTATTTTTTGTCTCTATATAAAAGGAGAAAATTTAGAATGACGTAAACGTGGGGGAAAGAGTACTTTTTTCTAAAAGAGGGTACATGCTGGTTTTGATCTTTACCTAACTTGCGGAAGTAGTTATAAAGAATTTAAGAAATTAAAATGTACTTAAAAAACACGATAGGTGTGAACTCAAAATAGTCCCCTAAAACAGTTTCGTGAACAAACTCTTCGCTCTTAATCCTAAATTCTTAAATTCCCCTCTAACTTTCCTTTCGCTTCCTGTAAGTGTTGCTTTGCCGCACTTTCGAAACATGAGAAAAAAATCCTAATCCTTCCTTTATGCCTTTTTTTTATTCATCACAATATATACCGTGGCAAGCATTTCTTAGGTTTCATGTCCGAGATATTGAGGGGAAGTTTAGTTTTGTAATTTTTGAAATATTGATTCGGAGATATAGACGATAATCAAGCAAAATATGTACTTATCATAA
>JAILIJ010000185.1 GCA_024695315.1 Bacteroidaceae bacterium | reverse complement strand
TTGTTGGATAGGACGTGCTCCATTCTCCGGAGATAATTATTTAAGCAACACTTTAGTCTACGATTTCTGCGTCTATAATGAAGCGCTTAATACTACAGAAATAGCTACTCTTGCAGGATTGACAGACGAATTGGACAAACAGTTCCGATATGGTTCGGCTGGAGATTTCTCAAACCTAAAGACTACTGTAGCAGATGCAAAAACGTTCCTTAACGACTTAGAAACAAGCGATTATGCTATTAATGCTGTAACAGAACTCGTGGACGCTATAACAATTGCAGAAAACGCCATTTCTGAGGCTAAAGTTAATCAGGAGCTTATCGACGAATATGAAACAAATGTAAAAAGTGCAAAGACGAAACTAACAAAGACTAAAGGATTTGTTTTTGACATAAGCGACGTGATATACGGTTATGACTATACTAACCGAGGTTTTAAGCATCCAGGAGGATTACACACACAAGCTGACTTCGAACGTATTAAGGCACAATTAGCCGCTGGAAATGAAAAGGTAACGGCAGCATACAAGCAACTCACAAGTAATCCTTACTCTTCGCCTACTGCTGCTACTTCACCTACAGAAACTATCATACGAGGTGGAGCTGACAACTATATGAATGCGGCACGTGGTGCACATATAGCTTACATGAATGCGCTAAGATGGAAAATTGAAGGTAATGAAAAATGCGCTAAGCATGCTGTAGATGTGCTAATGGCATGGGCAAGAACGACTAAACTGGTAACAGGAGATAGTAACCAATGTCTGGCTAAGGGTATATACGGATATGAATTTGCACAAGCTGCTGAACTTATGCGTGACTACGAGGGATGGGCAAAAGAAGACTTCCAAACATACTGCAGATGGATGCTCGATGTATGGTACCCAGGATGTATGAACTTCTTAAGAGTAAGAAATGCTACGTGGAAAAATGAAGGAAAATGGTGGCAAGCTCCAGGACACTATTGGAGCAACTGGCCTCTTTGTAACGCTCTTGCGGTAATATCTATTGGTATACTCTGCGACGATGTGAATATCTACAACTATGGCATGTCATTTATCAAATACGACCAATGTGGCACGTTTAAGGATCCAAGAACTTACGAGACAACAACAAGGGACGGCGTGGAACTGAAGTTTATAAAGAATGATGGATTAACAGATTTCTGGGGAAACTTGATTGTAACAACTACGGAATCAGAACTAGAAACTGGAGCTTACGGCAAACTTGGACAGATGCAGGAGTCTGGACGCGACCTGGGACATTGTAGCCTTGCTCTTGGATTCGCCACAGATATTGCTCAGACAGCATATAACCAGGGTGACGACCTCTTCTCTTATATGGACAACAGACTTGCAGCAGGTGTTGAATTCGTAGCTGCACAGACTCAGAATGTAAAAAATCTACCTTGGGAAAACTACAGCTGGATTTCAAGTGGATACTATTACACAGACTCGCGATGCTGGATTATGACAGCACCTATCGACGGAGCACAAATTCGTAACTACTGGGGTACTATCATAGGTCATTATGAGGGCGTGAAAGGTGTTAAGATGCCTTTCGCAGAAATGGCATACGAAGATATGGGGATTGATGGCGGAGGAAGCGGTACAACAAGTGGCGGATATGACCACCTCGGATATTCTGTACTCATGCACACCTACGATGGTTTAGCTTCACAGGATAAGGTGCCTACTCTTCTCACTCCTAAAATGACGGTTAACGGAAAGACAATATATCATAATGAACTGGGTGGACTAAAAAATAATTATGATATAACACCTATAGCTGACAGAGGTGTGGCACCTGGGACCGTCATCACTCTTACTCCTTGTCTTCCTGACGGAACAAATGACACAGGAAAATGGAAATGGAATACTGGCGAGACAAGTAGAGAAATAACGATCACAGCTAACAGATCGTTCGTCTATCGTGCTACTTATACAAACGAAAACGGTATAGAGAGTGAACAAGCATTTACAATTGCCGTTCTTGGAGATACACACGAGACAGACCTCAGAGGTACAATTACTTACGAAGGAAGTTCTGTAAACGATACCGTAATACAGGTAATGTACGGCAAGGCTGTAACTCTTTCTGTTACAGATAACGTATATTTCTGCAATTATCTTTGGGACAACGGACAGACAACATCTTCAATAACAATACCACAGATAACATCATCACGCGACGTGAAATGTTACATCCAGAATGTGCACGGACGTAAACAACTTATCACATTCCATATTTCTGTTGTTTCTGTACGTCCTGACATAATCATAAATGGTACCACTTTACAGGATACTTTAAATATTATAGTAAACGAAGGAGATAATGTTGTTCTCTCCCCTTATGTGTCAGACATTCTATCATACGGTACATGGGAATGGGACAACGGAAGCAACGAGCAATCTCTTACATTAAACGAAATAGAAAAGTCACAAGAAAATACCGTATCTTATAACGTAGACGAAAAGAAATACACATTAACATACATGCTATATGTGAAAGAAAAGAAAGACCGATTGATTGAGTCAGGCAACTATCTTATTCGTTATCGTAATACAGATTCTTACTTAACAAATAACGGTACTACAGCTTCTTTTCAGGAGCAGACAAATGGAAATGAACAGATTTGGTTCATCAATCATACCGGAACGAATGCAAGATACACGCTCATTTCTCTAAAAGACTCGCTCTCTATGAACTCCAGCGGTAAAATGAGTTCATTAGCATTACCAACTCATTGTGCTACTTTTGCAGCAGGAACAGACTACTGTTCATTTTATAATAGCAGCAAAAAATATTGGTATTTGGATGAGGAAAATAATCTTGTACTGAACTCAAAGACAATACTTGATTCTTTCGATTTCGAACTTATTCCATATACAGGAGACGTTAATTCTGTCGAAAGTGTAAATAATGAAAGTACAAATGCCATTGAGTATTATTCCATAAATGGAGTAAAACAGGATAGATTGAAAGAGGGAATAAATGTTGTAAAGGACTCAAATGGAGATTATAAGAAAGTTTTCATGAGATAAGACTTCTTTTCCAACATTATCCATAAACATTTACGAATAATAGTAAATTTAAGATAAGGTTAAAGTTTTTTCTTGGGTGTAGCAAATGGATGTT
>JAILIJ010000110.1 GCA_024695315.1 Bacteroidaceae bacterium | reverse complement strand
AAGAGAATCAAATTCAACATGGGTGTTAGCGACAACTATTTCATGGAAATCGCTAAGTTCCGCGCTGCACGTATGTTGTGGGCACAGATTGTAAAGCAATATGAGCCAAAATGCGACTGTGCTTGCCAGATGCACGTATGCGCTTATACGTCAGAATATAACCAGACAATTTTCGACTCACATGTAAATCTACTTCGTTCACAGACAGAAGCCATGTCTGCTGCAATAGCCAATGTAGACTCAATCGTAGTCACTCCTTTCGACAAACAATACGAGACACCTACAGACTTTGCAGAACGAATAGCACGCAATCAGCAACTACTCCTCAAGGAAGAAGCACATTTCGACAAACTTGTCGACGTGGCTGGTGGCTCATACACAATAGAGCACCTTACTGACGCAATAGCACAAGAAGGTTGGAAATTGTTCCTCGCCGTAGAGAATGCTGGAGGATTCCTTGCAGAGACGCTTAACGGCAATATACAGAATGCTATTAATGCCTCAAACAAAAAAAGACATGATGATACTGCCAAGCGTAAGGAGTTTATCCTTGGTACTAATCAGTTCCCTAATTTCACAGAGAAATCAGAAGGAAAAAGACCTGTAGGAGAATATTGTAACACATGCGGCCACGAAGAAAAGAAAGGTCCTATTGCCTCACTCAACACATCCCGCATGGCATCAGATTTCGAGACTTTACGTCTACAGACAGAAGCCGCAAAGAAACAGCCAATAGCTTTCATGCTTACAAACGGCAACCTTGCTATGCGCCAAGCACGAGCCCAATTCTCCTGCAATTTCCTTGCCGCAGCAGGATACAAGGTTATGGACAACCTCGGATTCAAGACTGTAGAAGAAGGAGTAGATGCTGCATTAGCTGCAAAAGCCGACATCGTGGTCATCTGCTCTTCCGATGATGAATATGCAGAATATGCAATACCAGCATTTAAGTACCTTAACGGGCGAGCAATGTATGTTGTGGCTGGAGCCCCAGCATGTACAGAAGACCTCAAGGCCGCTGGCATAGAGAACTTTATTCATGTAAAATCAAATCAGCTCGAGACTCTCAAGGAGTACAATGCTAAACTCGGTATCTAATTATGGCAAGAAAAGATTTTAACAAAATAGATATATATGCTGGCATACAAGAAAAGAATGGCCAGCAATGGCAGAAAGAGAATGGCATTCACGCTTCATGGAGAACACCTGAGCAGATTGACATTCAGCCAGTATACACAAAAGAAGACCTTGAGGGCATGGAGCATTTGGACTTTGCTGCCGGAATACCTCCATACCTACGCGGTCCATATTCAATGATGTACCCTTTCCGTCCTTGGACAATACGTCAGTACGCAGGTTTCTCAACAGCAGAAGAGTCAAACGCTTTCTATCGCCGTAACCTCGCTTCTGGACAGAAAGGACTTTCCGTAGCGTTCGACCTCCCTACTCACCGTGGTTATGACCCAGACAACGAACGTGTTGTCGGCGATGTAGGTAAAGCCGGAGTATCAATCTGTTGCCTTGACAACATGAAGACTCTCTTCGCTGGCATTCCACTCAATAAGATGTCTGTTTCTATGACTATGAACGGTGGCGTACTTCCTGTACTCGCCTTCTATATCAATGCCGGACTCGAACAAGGAGCACAACTTGAAGAAATGGCCGGAACAATACAGAATGATATCCTCAAGGAGTTCATGGTGCGTAACACATATATCTACCCACCAGCATTCTCAATGAAGATTATCGCAGATATCTTCGAATACACATCACAGAAGATGCCTAAATTCAATTCTATCTCCATCTCAGGCTACCACATGCAAGAGGCAGGTGCTACAGCAGACATAGAATTGGCATACACCTTAGCAGATGGTATGGATTACCTTCGCACAGGTGTAAATGCAGGTATTGATGTAGACGCATTCGCCCCTCGTTTGTCATTCTTCTGGGCAATAGGTATGAACCATTTCATGGAAATTGCTAAGATGCGTGCAGGACGACTATTGTGGGCAAAGATTGTCAAGAGTTTCGGAGCCAAGAATCCTAAGTCACTCGCACTTCGTACTCACTCACAGACTTCAGGATGGTCACTCACAGAACAGGACCCTTTCAACAATGTCGGACGTACATGTATCGAAGCCATGGCTGCCGTATTGGGACACACTCAGTCTCTGCATACAAATGCACTCGACGAAGCAATTGCACTCCCTACAGACTTCTCAGCACGTATCGCTCGTAACACCCAGATCTACATACAGAACGAGACTAAGGTATGTAAGCAAATAGACCCTTGGGCAGGATCATACTATGTTGAGACTCTTACAAACGAACTGGTACATAAAGCTTGGGAACACATCCAGGAAATCGAGAAGCTTGGCGGTATGGCTAAAGCAATAGAAACAGGTCTTCCAAAGATGCGCATTGAGGAGGCTGCAGCCCGCACACAGGCTCGCATCGACTCTGGCACACAGACTATTGTGGGTACAAATAAATATCGCCTTGAGCACGAAGATCCTCTCGATATCCTTGAGGTGGACAATACTGCCGTACGCCTACAACAAGAAGGTGTATTAAAGGAATTGAAAGGCAAACGCGATAACGCAGCATGTAAGATTGCCTTGGAAGCAATTACAAAATGTGTCCAGGAGTTTAAGGATGGTAAGAAATCCAAAAACAATTTGCTTGACCTTGCCGTCAAAGCCGCAGGTTTAGGATGTACTCTCGGCGAAATATCTGACGCCTGTGAAACTGTCGTCGGACGTTATAAGGCAATAATAAGAACAATTAGTAACGTGTATAGTTCAGAATCAAAAGCAGACAAGGAATTTGAACTGGCTTGTCAGATGACAGAACAGTTCGCTCAAAAGAATGGTCGTCGTCCTCGTATCATGATTGCTAAGATGGGACAGGATGGTCACGACCGCGGTGCAAAAGTATGTGCTACAGGTTATGCCGACTGCGGTATGGACGTGGATATGGGACCTCTGTTCCAGACTCCTGCAGAATCAGCACGTCAAGCGGTAGAAAATGATGTGAATGTCCTTGGAGTTAGTTCTTTGGCAGCAGGCCATAAGACACTCGTCCCACAGGTCATCGAAGAACTCAAAAAACTCGGTCGCGAGGATATTCTCGTAATCGCAGGAGGTGTCATACCTGCTCAGGACTACGACTTCCTCTATAAGGCTGGCGTTGCAGCAATCTTCGGCCCAGGTACAAGTGTAGCAAAGGCTTGTGTTGAAATTATGAAGATTCTCAACGACGATTAAAATAAGTTTGTAGATTTTAGGCATTTTGAACTCCACATAGAACGTGTATAAGTCTTTGCAACAATCTCACGTAAGCGTTCAAATCCTAATATAGACGGAATCCAAAGCCAAACATTAGTATGGCAAGCAAAAAACACCCAAGAAAGGTAATTTTATGAACGGATTCACATATATTTGAGGTACAAGTCTAAACTTGTACCTCTTTTTATTTCTATGACCTTAAAATCTTATTTCTTAATAAGGATATTTTTAATAATATTCATTATCTTTGCAGAAGATTTATATACTAACGATAATGGCTACCAAAAAAACTAACAACCTTAACTATTCTAAAAAACCTTCTTTCGTAAGCGAGTCTCCTAAAGCTCAAAAGAAAGAAGCAGGGCCTTTCTGCCTATCGGCAAAGACCACTAATTTTTTACCATGGTTCTATGCACTATTTTTTGCAGTTTTAGCAGCATATTACCTAATCGAGAAAAATAGCGACGTATTGTACATGGCACAAAGTCGCAATCTTTTCCTTGAAAACTGCGAATACTTTGCAGATTGCATGAAACAACCTGGCGGTATAATGTTTTGGGCCGGAACATATTTAACACAATATTTCTTCTACCCAACAAGTGGAGCATGTATACTTATTGGCATATGGGTCCTAACATTTGCCGTAACAAAATATGCTTTCAACATGAAAAATGGCTGGACAGTGCTCGCGCTCATTCCTCTTGTAGGGCTACTCTGTTCTGACATTCTCACAGGATATTGGATCTTCTACCTTAAACACCCAGGATATTGGTTCACAACCTCTATCGCTTTTTTTACAGCAATGCTGGCGACACTCGTCGGACGTATCATTCCTGAGAAAGGAAAAATAGCATGGATTATTTTGTGGACTTTCTTCGGATATGTCGGTTTCGGATGGACTGCATTATTTGGCACGCTATATATCTGTATCAACTACACTATCAATACGACCAACAAGCAGCTAAAGCCATTCATCATTCCTGCAATAAGTGTAGCATCAATCATACTTGTTCCTATCCTATGCTACCATTTTTACACAAATATTAGAATTGAAGATGGATGGATTGTAGGTTTGCCACTCTTTTGGGCAGGACAAGACATAACATACATAGCAGAGTTGCCATTTATCATTATGGCAATAGCTCCATTAACTTTTGCTTTCTTCAGCAAAAAAGATAATGAAAGCAAAG
Organism: Bacteroidaceae bacterium; assembly: GCA_024695315.1. GTDB lineage: Bacteria > Bacteroidota > Bacteroidia > Bacteroidales > Bacteroidaceae > Minthosoma. The sequence goes on along the minus strand of JAILIJ010000110.1, from coordinate 9,897 downwards.
ATGTAAAAGGCACAGAAGCATACTCTATGCTTGTTATTGCAATAGCTCTCCTTGGGGCATCTGTTTACATTACGGATAAGGTAAACTATGACAATTATAATTACCATGCCGAACTTCGAATCGTGAAAGCTGCAGAAGAACAGCAATGGAATGATATATTGACAGAAATGGCAAACATACCTGGCGATGCAACACGCCAGATGGTTCTTTTCAAAAATATTGCCCTACTTAATACAGGACACTTAGGAGACGGCTTGTTCCGTTTCAACAATATGGGAGAACCACCATACGTATATGACTCACTAAAAGTGCACATGGTACAAACCGGTGCTCCACTCATATATTACTATCACGGTAAAACAAATTTTGCCTACCGTTGGTGCATAGAAAATAGCGTCGAGTTCGGTTTCAAAGTACAAGACATAAAGAATCTTGTAAGATGTACCATTATAAGCCAAGAATGGGATGTAGCTAAAAAATATTTGAATATATTAAAAAAGACTACATTCCACAAGGAATGGGCAGAGCACTATGAAAGACTTATTGATAATCCAAAACTCATAGATGAATATCATGAGTTTGACAATGTTCGTGAGTTATATTCACACATGGGTACGGTTCTTGATGGTGATAATGGTCTACCGGAGATGTATATCATCAACTACTTCAGCAACACTATGAACAAGGACAGCAAGTTGCTCCAAGAGCTTACACTCGCCTATGCTCTGATACAAAAAGATATTCAACATTTCTGGCCTCGATTCTTCTTGTATGCACAACTACATAGCGGAGATAAGATGCCTATACATTATCAGGAAGCAGCATTCCTATATGGTAACTTAGAGCCACAAAACGTAGACATAAGGAAAATGCCTTTTGACAAAGAAAAAGTCATTGACAAGTATGCATCATTCCATAACATGTCACAACAAATTATGGCTGACCAAACCCAAAAAACAGGAACTGTAGACGTAAAGAAAGTAGGAGAAATTATGAAGCCAATCTACGGCGATACTTTCTACTGGTTCTACTTCTTCTGCCGAGATGTAAAATCAAACTAAAAAGTACGGGCAATTATTGTCGACAAAAATACTGAAAATATGAAACATAATATATTTACAACTTTAGCACTAACAGTATTGATGGTCGCATGTGGACGTCCATCAGTACCAGGTTCTTATACGTCAAAAAACAATACGCCAAATATTTTTCCTGACTATACCGATGTTACAATCCCATGCAACATCGCTCCACTAAACTTTGCCGTACAGGATGGCTGTAAGGAGACTGTTGCACGTTTCACATATCCAGGTGGAGAATATATCTATGGAGACGGAACAAAAGTCATCATAGACGAGGGGGAATGGAAAGAGATGCTTAATGCGTCAAAAGGCAAAAATATCAAGGTCGATATATTCTCAAATATTAATGGAGAATGGATAGCTTACAAAAGTTTTAACATTAATGTTGCAGAGGAAGAGATTGACCCTTACATATCATATCGTCTTATTCAACCTTCATACGTGGCTTACGAAGGACTATCAATAAACCAGCGTAATATCACTACTTATGAAGAAAAGGATATATATAACAATATGAGTGTCTCAACTGAAGAAAATGGCCAATGTATCAACTGTCACTCATACCAAAATTTCAAAACCAGTCACATGCTATTCCACATGAGACAATCTTATGGAGGTACAATGATAGTAAATGGAGATGAAGTTAAAAAGGTTGATCTAAAGACTGATGAACTTATAAGTGCTGGAGTATACCCTGCATGGCACCCTACTCTAAATATCATAGCTTTCTCTACAAATAAAACGGGACAGTCTTTCCACACAAAAGATATAGCAAAGATTGAAGTACAAGATACAGAATCCGACCTTATATTATATGATGTAGACAAGAACGAGGTTAGCTATATCGCAGCTGACGAAAACGAACTTGAGATATTCCCAACTTGGTCACCAGACGGAAAGACTCTGTATTTCGGTTCTGCTCATTTCGTATATACAGGACATGCTCCTTCACAGGATTCTACACAGATTGACACAACAAAAATAGAAAAGGAAACAGAGATGATCCAAAGATATAAGGAATGTAAGTACGACCTTTATAAAAAGAGCTTCGACCCAAACACTCGTACTTTTGGCCCTAAAGAATTGGTCTACTCTGCTACAGAACACAATATGAGTGCCACACTTCCAAGAATAAGTGCTGACGGACGCTATCTTGCCTTTGCAGAAGGTGGATGGGGATGTTTCCATATTTGGCATCCTGAGGCCGACATACAAATTCTTGACCTCAAAACAGGAAAGAAGATTGACACAAAACCAATGAACAGTCCTAGAGCAGAAAGCTATCCAGTATGGTCAAGTAACGGACGATGGATAATGTGTGAAAGTAGACGCGATGACGGCAACTACACACGCCCAGCTATTGCTTATTTCGACAAGCAAGGAAAAGTTCATAAGGCTTTTGAGTTACCACAAAAAGACCCATATTTCTACACTTTCTTCCTACGAAGCTTCAATAGACCAGAATTTATGGTTGAACCTGTAAAAGTATCACCACAAACATTCTCTTCTGTAGCAAAGAAAGATGCAAAGAAAGCCGTATTCAAGAAGTAAATAAAAATATTATGTTTATGCTATAGGTATCCTTATGCCTAATCAGCAAATGAAAGATAAAATAAAATACTACATAGCTATAGTATTCGCCATTGTGGCCTATACTGCCCTTTTCACAAAAAGCGATTATCTCTTTGCATTGCAATACCATTCGCTTTTTGTGAAAGGTCATATATTTATGGCCACAACACTAAACAATCCTGGTGGACTATGGACATGGATAGGATGTTATCTGACACAGTTCTTTTACCATCCTTGGCTCGGCGCACTTATTCTTGTTGGCATCTGGGTCGCAACATATTTCTTTCTGTCAAGTATCCTAAAACTGAAATCATATTGGAATTTAGTTGCAGTCTTCCCCGTAGCCATACAGCTTTTTGCAATTTTATCTTTAGGATACTATATCTACTACTGCAAACAACCAGGTTATGCCTTTGCACAGGCCACAAGTATATTAGCAATAACAATATTGGCCCTTATAGCAAGTATAGTAACATCATACTTTCTTAAAAAGAAGAATTTAAGTGCTGCAAAGTACCTTGCAATAGACACTTGCATCCTCATTGTAGCTACTATAATTATAAGGCCAGTATTTAGAGTTTACTCTTGGGAACTACCTTCCAAAACATTCTATTCAGAGTTAAAAATGTACCATGCCATTGACGAATGTCGCTGGGATGATGTTTTAGCCGAAGCACAAGAATGTGATAATCCTACAAATCTTATGGTGATTTATAAGAATATCGCCCTCATGCATACGGATCGGCTAACCGACATGTTCATGATAAATAATTGCGGAACTGCACCTACAGTACCCGACTCCTTGAATGTACATATTTCACAGCTCGGGGCTCCAATGATTTACTATCAGTTTGGACAAATAAATTATGCTTACAGGTGGGCAATAGAAAACTCCGTCGAATACGGAACATCAATCAACAACATGAAAATTCTTGTTAGATGTGCCATCCTAAATCATGAATTCGACGTTGCAAGAAAATACACGGCAATATTAAAAAGAACAGCCTATTATCGTGATTGGGCAAAGCAGCAAGAAGACAACATTAGATATAGTTCAAATTTGATAAAGACGCAAGAATTTCAAAACATAGCGCCACTTATCAACGAGGACGCCAATCGACTGGATGTAGACAATGGTCTTTGTGAAAAATGGATTCTTAATCACTTTTCAGATATTATACATCCAACCTCACGCAAACTCGAAGACGTAATCATGTGTATAGCGCTTTGGGCAGAAGATAGCTACTCATATTGCATACACTTTTATAATTACGTAAACAGGCATCCAAACGAGAACATCCCATTGCTCTATCAAGAAGCCGCAATATTATTATGCTCTCAAAAGGAATCGCCTATTGATCTTAATAACTACCAATTTGACAATATCATTACTGACCAATTCAACAATTTTGTCAGAGATTATAATGATCTTTCAAAATTAGGATTAGATTCTGAAGAAATGGGACGTAGACTAAAGCCCATATACGGCAAAACCTACTGGTGGTACTACTATTTCTACACAGACTTCAATATCTACTAATCGAATAAAAAAATACAAATAAATAATAATTGTGAACATAAAATGGACAAGACACTTTTACCACTCATTCTTTGTGCAGCATCATTCATAAATGCTAACGCACAAGGAACAATTCAAAATTACAAGGACGCATTCAGCGTACGTTCGCGCTACTCTTGGAAAGTAGCTAATGGCGATGTAAAAGTTCGCTCTACTTGGGAAACAGAAGACGGAATCTTCCAATATTCTACTTACAATGGTGACAGCACCGTATGGTATCAGGTAGATGCAAAAACAGGAGAGAAAAAACAAATTAACAATCCTATTCCTCCACGCCGACATGGACAAAGAGGTGGCAATCAGCATCACTGGATGGAAGTTCTTGACGAAAAGGACGGAAATGCAGAATCACCTATCAACAAGGATTTATCAATCATACATAAAGACAACAACCTATATCTCCACAGCAAGGAGAAAAATGAAGATATCCAGTTGACAAAAGACGGAGTAGACACATGCTACTATTCTTCTTGGGGAACATGGTCTGGAAACGGTAAATATTATGCAACAGTACTTATCAAACCTGCTCCAAAGCGCTTCGTTACCTACACTCTATCTTCACCAACGGACCAGTTGCAGCCAAAATATTCACAACAAGAATACGCTAAACCAGGCGATTCACTCAACTATCGCATTCCAGTAGTCATTGACGTTGAAAATAAAACAACTATATATCCTAAATCAACAGCACTCTTCGCCAAACAATATCGCGTTGACGCTCCACGATGGGATAAGGGTGATAAGACTCTCACTTTCGAATTTAACGAAAGAGGACACAAGACATACCGAGTCTTAGAAATGGACCTTGCCGGTAACGTAAAAACTCTCATTGAGGAGAAAGATGACAAGTATGTGGCATATTCAAGAAACCTTCGCCGTGACTTGGATGCCCAGCACATACTTTGGAAAAGCGACAGAGACGGACATGCTCACCTATATGTCTACAATCGTAAAAAGGCCAAACTCACCCAGATTACAAAAGGAAATTTCTGGGTTCGCGATGTCCAGCACTACGAGATAGATGAGAAGGGCAATGGCTATGTCATTTTCTCAGCAAACGGAATGAACTGTAAAAATATGGGTGTTGTAGCATCAAGCCTTGACGGTAAGATTGCTGAAGAGGATCCATATAATATCCACTATTACAGAGTTGACCTCAATGGCAAGAATCTCAAAGCACTCACACCAGAGCGAGGCAATCACAGCATTACCCTCAGCAAAGACAACGAGACGCTTATCGACACATATTCTTCCATAGACCAAGCGCCAATTACGGTTATCCGCTCTGCTACAAATGGTAAAATAATCAACACACTCGAGACTGCCGACATAACAAATCTGAAGGCTAACGGATGGACAGCACCAGAAGTATTCGTAGCACCAGGACGTGATGGCAAAACTGACATGTGGGGACTTATTCGTCGTCCAAGCAATTTCGATCCTAACAAGAAATATCCAGTCATAGAATACATCTATTCAGGACCTGGCGACCAATATGTTCCAAAGAACTTCACACCTTGGATTTGGACAATGGACGATCTTGCAGAACTCGGCTTCATCGTCGTTCAGCTCGACGCTATGACGACCTCCTTCCGAAGTCTCGACATCGAACAGGTATGCTATAAGAACCTCAAAGATGCAGGTTTCCCAGACCGCATGGAGTGGATAAAAGCCGCAGCAAAGAAATATCCATATATGGACATTGAACGCATGGGAATCTACGGATGTTCTGCCGGAGGTCAAGAAGCACTTGGCGCCCTTCTCTTCCACCCAGACTTTTACAAGGTCGGCTATGCAGCATGCGGATGCCACGACAACCGTATGGATAAAATATGGTGGAACGAGCAATGGATGGGTTACCCTGTTGATAGCTCTTATATAGAGTGTTCAAATGTAGAAAATGCCAAGAACCTACAAGGCAAACTCATGCTTGTTGTTGGAGAAATGGACGACAATGTTGACCCATCATCTTCATATCAAGTCGTAAATGCACTCCAAAAGGCTCACAAAGATTTCGAGTTTATTCTCCTTCCAGGTGCACACCACACTATGGGCGAAAGCTTTGGAGAACATAAGCGCTACGATTTCTTCGTAAAGAACCTTATGGGCATCGACCCTCCAGCATGGAAAGATGTAAAGTAGGTTTCACAAAAGAATACCTACCATTAAATAATATATGCAGACAAACAATAGAACTAAAGAACTCGGTACAGCTCCAATTGGAGCGTTACTCATGAAATATGCTCTACCTGCTGTAGTAGCGATGATGGCCTCATCGCTCTACAACATGGTAGACCGTATTTTTATTGGCCGAATCCCCGATGTAGGTACCCTATCACTGGGAGGATTAGCCGTCACATTCCCAGTCATGAACCTTTCAGCTGCTTTTGGAGCTATGATTGGAGTTGGCTCAAGCACACTCATGTCCATCAAGCAAGGACAAAAGGATTATGAAGGAGCGGAACGCACATTAGGCAATCTTGTTAGCCTCAACGTCATCATCGGATTTGTTATTGGAGCCCTTGGACTGATATTCATCCACCCACTCCTGACATTCTTCGGAGCCAGCGAGAATACTTACCAGTATGCCTATGAATACATGTTTATCATTCTTCTTGGCAACGTGGTAACACATTTATATCTCGGACTCAATTCCGCATTACGAGCTACGGGACACCCAAATGTGGCAATGACAGCTACCATATCCACAGTTGTCATAAACAGCATTCTTGACCCTCTGTTCATCTTCACATTCAACATGGGCATTCGAGGTGCAGCCATAGCTACAATATTAGCTCAGCTGGTCGCACTTATTTTCGTCATAAATAGACTAAGCAATAAGCACGACCTCATCCATCTCCACTCGGGAATCTTCGGGCTAAAGAAAACGATTGTCCGTCACATATTCTCCATCGGATTGTCACCATTCTGTATGCAACTATGTGCCTGCCTGGTTGTCATACTCATCAATAAAGGACTAACCCGTCATGGTGGCGACCTCGCCATCGCAGCATACGGCATTGTCAACGGCATAACCTTTCTATTTGTCATGATAGTTATGGGAGTGTGCCAAGGCATGCAACCAATTGCAGGCTTCAATTTCGGAGCAAAGCAATTTGACCGCGTAGACGAGGTTTTGAAGAAATCCATCATCCTCGCCACAATCATCATGTGCAGCTCATTCGTCATCTGCGAATTCCTACCACAATATCCCGTTCGACTTTTCACCTCCGACCCTGCTCTGACATCACTTACCATCGATGGTATGCGACTAATCGTCAGTCTCTCTCCTATAGTCGGATTCCAAATAGTTACCGGTAACTTCTTCCAGAGTATCGGTATGGCCAAAAAAAGTATCTTCATCAGCGTCAGCCGACAACTCGTTTTCCTCACTCCATTCCTCCTCATCTTCCCTGAGATATGGGGCACAAATGGTGTATGGCTTAGCATAGCCGTCTCCGATGGTATAAGCGCAATAATAGCAGGACTGATGCTGTGGCACTTCTACAAAAACAAGAACCAGATGCGCATTCCTAAAGTAAGGAAAGCCAGCGTTCTACACCGTATATTTTTCCATAATAGAGTTACTCCATGAGATATTTCATCACTCTTTCATACAATGGTGCGCGCTATCACGGATGGCAGATTCAGCCAAACGGTATAAGTGTGCAGGAAGTGCTAAACAAAGCACTTACCACACTTCTTCGAGAAAATACAGAAGTAACGGGAGCCGGACGAACGGATGCTGGCGTCAATGCCTCTATGATGGTGGCTCACTTTGATTCAACAATCAACTTTGACGACAGCGAACAACTACATCAGTTGAAATACCGTCTGAACAAGCTCCTGCCGCCAGACATCGCCATTCAGGACATCCGCCCTGTCGCAGAAGACTTGCACGCACGCTTCTCCGCCACTTCTCGTATGTACCACTATTACATCATCACCGAGAAGTCGCCATTTGAGCCGTTTGCTTATCGTTTTCCACAACCTCTCGACTTTGAGAAGATGAACGAAGCCGCAAAGATTCTATTCGAATATACCGACTTCACGTCATTCTCAAAACTACACACAGATGTCAAAACCAACAATTGCAAAATAATGGAAGCCCATTGGGATCAGCTCTCCCCTATCAAATGGTGCTTCACAATACGTGCCGACCGCTTCCTTCGTAACATGGTACGCGCTATCGTTGGCACACTTGTCGATGTTGGTCGAGGAACAATCACAATAGACGAATTTCGTCACATCATAGAGAAAAAAGACCGCTGCTCTGCTGGCACCAGCGTGCCCGGAAACGCACTATTTCTCGCTGATGTAACCTACTAAGTAAAAAATGTGTTTTTAGGAAAATTCATAAGAGTATAACACTCACAAACTAAATATTCAACATACAATCATGTGGCTTTTATTAGCATTCACTTCAGCCTTTCTCTTAGGCTTCTATGACGTATTCAAGAAAAAGAGTCTTAAAGACAACGCCGTCATTCCCGTATTGCTTCTCAATACACTTTTTTCAAGTATCATATTCCTACCATTCATCATCTGCTCCAAGGAAGGAATAATATCAGAAGACAGTCTTTTCTACACACATTCCTATGGCTGGGCAGAGCATAAGTACATACTCTTAAAATCTTGCATAGTACTCAGCTCCTGGCTCTTTGCCTACTTCGGACTGAAACATCTGCCAATAACAATTGTAGGTCCAATCAACGCCACCCGTCCTGTGATGGTACTTATCGGAGCACTCACATTCTTTGCCGAGAAACTGAACATTTGGCAATGGACCGGTGTAATCATAGCCATCGTGGGCCTATACATGCTTTCACGCTCAAGCAAGAAAGAAGGTATTGATTTCAAGCACAATAAATGGATCATTTTTGTCGTTCTTGCCAATATCTTGGGAGCTATTAGCGGTCTGTACGACAAATTCCTCATGGCCTCACCTGAAAATCATGGAGTGGGCCTCGACAAGATGGCAGTACAGTCATGGTACAACATCTACCAATTCTTCATGATGCTCACAATGCTACTCTTCCTATGGTGGCCTACTCGCAAGAAAACGACTCCTTTCCACTGGGACTGGTGCATCATACTCATAAGCGTATTCCTCTCCGTTGCAGACTTCGCCTACTTCTATGCCCTCGGACTCGATGGAGCCATGATAAGCATCGTCAGCATGATTCGCCGAGGCTCTGTATTGGTAAGTTTCCTATTTGGCGCAGCAGTATTCCACGAGAAAAACCTCAAGTCAAAAGCCATTGACCTTGCGTTGGTATTCTTGTCAATGCTTTTCCTCTTCATTGGAAGTAGATAATAAATTAACGTGAGTTCGACTAATTTATTCAAAAAAAAGTAAACGAACATTTTATTATCGTTTAACAAGCGTTAAACAAATAATCAGTATTTGAGTAGAAATTTTGAGCGGTGTTTGAGCAGTGTTTGAGCGGTGCTCAAACACTGCTAAAACGTTGTTTAAAGGATGAATTAAGCAAGATCTGTTAGCATTTTTAGTGGTAAGCTGTGATGAGGTATTTAATGCTGGATAATTCTTTCATTCGAGCGCAATTTTATTCGTAAAGTTTAGCAAGAATAGTTCTATTATTCACGAGAAATTTTCAAAATCATTCAATGGTACGGTTGTACCACTCAATGGTATGACTG
>JAILIJ010000108.1 GCA_024695315.1 Bacteroidaceae bacterium | reverse complement strand
CCTTGGCGCATCAGGCATCATACGTGTTGACTATATCATTTCTAAGAATGACAAAGGCGAGGATGTTATCAACATGCTCGAAATCAACACCACACCTGGTATGACAGCCACGTCTTTCATCCCACAGCAGGTTCGTGCTGCTGGACTTGATATGAAAGATGTTTTGACTGAAGTAATCGAAGATAAGTTGCCTCCTGTTACTGAGGAAGAGAAGTAAATTAAAAAGACAAGTTATGTTTCCCACATCAACTATCGTCTTTTTAACAACAATTTAACTTCACTTTGACTACTTTATAACTACTTCAGAAAGTTAAAATACACTATACTTTATAGTATATATATATGTCTGCATTTTAACACAATGCACAACAAAAGATTTGAACTTAAAGTTCAGTTTTTTAGAAAATGATTCCCATGTCTCCCGAATGAGAGATATGGGAATTTTACTTAACAATATGTATATTGCTTATTTTGGACCTAAGCATACATAAAACGTAGTACACACACCAAATAATACAAACTAAAAGTAACGAAAAGTATCAAAAAGCATAGAAAAGTATGGAAAAGCATCAAAAAGCATCAAAAAGCATATTTTCACAATCCCAATATCGTATATTTGTATCGCATTTCTAAAGCGAAGGTTTTACGAACCTAATACGAAGGTAATACGAACCGTTGCCGAAGAAATTTACAGGTGAAGTATGTGGTGACGAACATATCGACCAGTATACAAACTTCTAAATTTCTTAAAAGACAGAAAAGTATATAAAAAAGACAATACGATATGCGAGAAAAAGATTTTTTTCTGCTATCTTTGCGTTATAAACAATTAAAATAAATAAATATAAGTTTCGAAAGTTTACAAAACCTCACTTGAAGGAAGTAAAAAAAGAGTTATAGTGGAGTAATATAGAAATTAAAGAGACGAATGAATTTGTTTGCAGTATTTTTTTCGTCTCAACTATCGCCTTTTCAACTACACTTTAGCTTCATACTTTTGATACTTAAACAAATAAGCTATATGGAACAATTTAAGCTTAGCGATTTTGATGACATACGTCCATATTCTGAGGGCGAAATGAAAGAAGCTTTCAATTCAATGCTTCAGGACCGTCAATTCTCTCACATCCTTAAAGGTATGGTACCTTGGATGCCTGCGGGAATAAGGAACGCTCTGCTGAAAACTTTGTTTATCGGCATAAAGACTCCACAGGACTTTCAAATAAGATATATGAAGCATGCAGTCAAATACGTACTGCGAAAATGCTCAACAGGACACTCATACCATTTCGACAAGTCGCTCAAGAAAAATGGTTCATACACGTTTATGAGTAACCACAGAGACATTGTGCTCGACTCAGCAATCCTCGACGTCATGCTTATTGACGAAGGATTTGCTAAGACTGTGGAAATTGCTATCGGAGACAATCTACTCATATACCCTTGGATTAAAACTTTGGTAAAGATGAATAAATCGTTTACCGTAAATCGTGGACTCACTCCTAAAGAGACTCTTAAAAGTTCTATCCACATGAGTAACTACATGCACTTTGCCATTAACAGCAAGCATGAAAACATTTGGATTGCTCAACGAGAAGGACGTGCAAAGGACAGCAACGACAGAACACAGGAGTCTGTGCTCAAAATGCTTACCCTCGGAGGACCATACGAGGGAAGAGGTACGGCTGACATCATAAAGAATATCAAAGACATGAATATCGTTCCTCTTAGCATAAGCTACGAATACGATCCTTGCGACTACCTCAAAGCTCAAGAGTTTCAGCAGAAAAGAGACATTCAAGGATGGAAGAAGTCTAAACAGGACGACCTCAACAACATGAAGATTGGTATCTGGGGAAAGAAAGGACATATTCATTATGAAGCAGCTCCATGTATCAACGATTGGCTCGACACTCTTGACGCAGAAAATATCGCTAAGACTGATATCTACCGCATCATAGCTGAACATATCGACCAAGAGATTCACAAGAGCTACACTATCTATCCAGGCAACCGAATTGCACTTGCTGAACTTTCTAACGACAGTTCTATACTCGAAGGAGTGACAGAAAAAGATAAGAAGGTGTTCGACAAGTATATAAACGAGAAGATAGCAAAAATAAAACTGGAAAATCCTGATGTGCCTTTCTTGCGCGAACGCATTCTCGAAATGTATGCTAACCCGCTAAAGAATCATCTCGAAGCTAAAAAGTGATTTTCTTAAAGACATAACTACAAAAATATATAAACGAATACGGAAAGAACGGAAGGATATTGTTCCACCAATTCCGTTATTTCCGTGTTCGATAAAAAATAAGTTTGGATTTTCATAAACAAAATTCCAAATTCCCATAGTTTCACAAGTGAGGCAACGACTTACTTGATGAAAGGAAAAGAGAAATTACAGGGAAATATAAAGTAGAAAAGAATACGAGAAACAGACCTTAACTCAAAATATATCGTTTTTTTACTACTTCCAAAACTAAATTCTAAAACATACTAACACAATAATATTATGAAAAAAAAGCTGTTAACCGCAATGACCGTATTGTCAGCATTATCATTAAACGCTCAAAACATCCCGGTGTACCAGGATGAGACAAAACCAATCGAAGAACGTGTGGAAGATGCTCTGTCACGTATGACTATAGAGGAGAAATGCCGTCTGTCATACGCACAAAGTAAATTCTCTAGCCCTGGAGTACCACGATTGGGCATTCCCGAACTATACATGAGCGATGGACCTCATGGAGTGAGAATGGAAATAAACTGGAATGACTGGGGACACTCACACTGGACTAATGACTCCGTAACGGCTTTCCCAGCCCTAACATGTCTTGCCGCGACTTGGAACCCTGAAATGGCTGCCATATACGGCAAAAATGTAGGAGAAGAAGCAAGATACCGCGAAAAGGATGTGCTACTCGGACCAGGTGTGAACATATACCGTACACCTCTCAATGGACGTAACTTCGAATATATGGGCGAGGATCCTTACTTGAGTAGCCAAATGTGTGTTCCATACATTAAAGGACTGCAGTCTAATGGAGTGGCATGTTGTATCAAACACTACATTCTAAACGACCAAGAAGAGTTTAGAGGACACGTGGACGTTAAGGTTTCTGACAGAGCATTACACGAAATTTATCTTCCAGCATTCAAAGCTGCTGTACAAGAAGGAGATGCATGGAGCCTCATGGGATCTTACAACAGCTATCGAGGCGTTCATGTCACACATAACCCTTACTTGATAAACGACATTCTTAAGAAGGAACTTGGATTCAAGGGAGTTGTAATAACTGACTGGGGAGCTGCTCACGATACAAAACAGTCTGTACACTACGGATTGGACCTCGAGATGGGATCTTATACTAATGGTCTGACTACCGAATCTACAGGATTCACGTATGACGACTACTATCTTGGTAAGAATTACCTCGAAATGGTTAAGAAGGGAGAAGTGTCTATGGACATAGTGAATGACAAGGCGAAAAGGATGCTTACTCTCATCTTCAAGACTGCCATGAACACTAAGAAGCCTTTCGGTTCTCTTAACTCTCCTAAGCATATAGCTGCTAACAGAGCTATTGCAGAAGAAGGTATCGTTCTGCTGAAAAACAATAAGACAAAAGCAGGAAATACTTTACTTCCTTTGGACGCTAAAAAATATAAGACTATCCTCGTAGTGGGAGACAACGCTACGAAACAGCTATGTCCTGGAGGCGGTTCTTCAGAACTTAAGCCACGTGACGAGGTAAGTCCTCTTAGAGGTATTAAGGAACGATTCGGCAAGGACTGTAAAATCGTCTACGCACAAGGTTACGAATCAGGAAGAAGCCGTTATGACGGTATCGATATCATACCTGCAGCTACTCAGAAAAAACTATATGATGAGGCAATAGAAAAAGCTAAGAAGGCTGACCTAATTATATATATAGGTGGACTCAACAAGAATCACTTCGAAGACTGTGAAGGCGGAGATAGGCTATCTTACAATATGTCATACGGACAGGATAAACTCATATCTGACCTTGCTGACATACAGCCTAACATCATCACTATCATAACAAGTGGAAATGCTGTGGCTATGCCTTGGCTCAAAAAGATTCCTGCTCTCATTCAAAACTGGTACCTTGGTAGTGAAGCTGGACATGCACTTGCTGGAGTACTTAGCGGAGACGTGAATCCTTCTGGTAAGACTATCTTTACTTACGGAACAAAACTTTCCGACTACCCTGCTCACCAGTATGGACTTATCGGATATCCAGGAGTTGAACCTCAAGACCTCCCAGAAGCATTTAGATCTGGAGAAGAACGCACTAAGTCTGGACTTGTGAATGAGACTACAGTAAAGAACAAAAATCCAAAGTCTGCAGATCTTATCGCAAAATCTACATCTCTGAAAAAGGCTGTACCTGCTAATCTTAGCAACGACAACCTAAATACAGATACAGACGGAGGCAAACACTTCGGTAAAGGTAATGAGGTTCAGGTATATGCTGAAGATATATTCGTCGGATATCGTCACTTCGACAGAGCACCAAAGACTATCGTTTTCCCATTTGGATATGGTCTCAGCTACACTACTTTCGAATATAGTAATGCTCAACTTTCATCAAAGACAATTTCAAAAGATGGTAGCATCGATGTTTCTGTAACCGTAAAGAATACAGGAAAGGTAGCAGGTAAAGAAGTTGTTGAGGTGTACATTGGCGATGATAAGGCAAGCGTAGTAAGACCAGTCAAAGAACTTAAAGGATTTAAGAAAATTGCTCTGGAACCTGGAGAAAGTAAAGTGGTTACTGTAAAGATACCTTATGAGGCTCTCAAGTTCTACGATGAGAACAAACATGAGTGGGTGGCAGAAAATGGTACTTTCAAAGCTTATGTAGGTGCATCAAGCCGCGACATTAAGGCTACACTTCCTTTCACATTAAAATAAAAACAAGACATATAAAAAAGGTTTGGGAATGGTCCCAAACCTTTTTAGATATATCTTTTTAGATGTCATCTACTCCTCTTTGGAGTTTATTTCACCTAACTACAGCAAGTCCACAGTCTGAATCAGCTTTGTGCTATTTGAACCTTTAATAAGGATTGTGAATCCTTTCGGCTTATTACTTGTTATCGCAGACTTAACATCTTCAACATCTTTGAATGACTTGTATAAAGGATGAGTCTCAAAGAACGAAGAATCAACAGAAAGAGCAGCTTTGTTAAACTCTTCACCAACAAGCCAAACCTGTTCAAAGTCGGATGCAAGAAGAGCCTCAACAACTTTCTTGTGCTCTGAAGATGATGCCTCGCCTAACTCCTTCATATCTCCAAGGATGCACATCTTATGTGATACTTTCATAAGGCGGAAATTATCAAGAGCAGCAGCCATACTTGTTGGATTAGCATTATAAGCGTCTATAACAAGGTTATTATCAGCTGTCTTCTGCATCTGAGAACGGTTGTTTGATGGAGTATATTCACTAAGAGCTGCAGTAATATCATCAGCAGAAACAGCAAAGAGAGTACCGATACATGCTGCGGCAAGTGCGTTATCCAGATTATAGGAACCTATAAGCTTTGTCTGTACTTCCATAGGAGAAAAATGAGATGGGCACTGATTCCAGCTGAACTTCAGGAATGGATTACATTCTATAAGTTCACCCTTGACAAGAAGGTTATCCGCATCCTTCTGACCATAGCGGATGAGACGTAGGTCGTTGCTAATTTTTTTAAGGTGTTCATTATCATTATTGATGAATACCGTACCTTGGTCTTCACGAAGATAATCGTAAAGCTCGCCCTTGGTCTTGATTACTCCTTCAAAAGAACCGAAGCCAAGCAAATGGGCCTTACCTACATTTGTGATAATTCCATAATCAGGCTGGACAATCTCTACAAGAGTCTTGATTTCTCCAGGATGATTGGCACCCATTTCTATGACAGCAATCTGATGATCTTTAGTAAGTCGTAGCAGAGTTTTAGGGACGCCAATATGATTATTGAAGTTACCCTGAGTATAGAGTACATTGTATTTCTTCTGCAACACGGCAGCAATAAGTTCTTTTGTTGTTGTCTTGCCATTAGTACCTGTAACTCCGACAATTGTTGTACCAAGCTGACAGCGATGATAATTAGCAAGATGCTGAAGCGTAGCCAATACATCTGAGGCAAGGATAAGACGATCTTTCACTTCGCCCTGAGCTTTCTCATAGATTTCCTTGTCATCTATAACAGCAAAGGCTGCTCCCTGTTCAAGAGAACTGACAGCATACTGGTTACCATCAAAAGTCTCACCCTTAAGAGCAAAGAAGAGTGAACCTTCTGGCACATTACGACTGTCTGTAGTGATTTCTGAATGCTCACAGAAAATCTTGTATAAGTCTTCTATTGACATGAATGTTAAATTTGTGAGTTGTGATTTTTATCTTTCTGCTCACCCATTGGCGACCCAACAAAAAGGGAAACGAAAGTTCTTTCGCTAATAGGCTCACATTCTTTTCTTTCTAAATCTTTTTTCTAACTAATACACAAAGCTAATAACTTAATGTATTTAATATCCTTAAAATTACGACAAAAGTACAAAGATTTTGCCATAATAACAAAACAATTCGTATCTTTGCAAACATAAGAAATAAAAAAATGAAAGGATTAATACCATACACAATAAATGTGAGAGGTAAACTTATCGACTTGAGTGAACCACAAGTCATGGGTATCTTAAATGTTACACCTGACTCATTCTTTTCTGGAAGTCGAAAACAAACAGACGAAGAAATTCGTGAACGAGTGAAACAAATTGTTAGCGAGGGGGGAAACATGATTGACATCGGAGCATACTCTTCTCGACCTGGAGCTGATGACATAAGCCCAGAAGAGGAAATGAATCGTTTGAAACATGGTATGAAAATCCTACGAGATGAAGCACCAGAAATCCCTGTTAGTGTAGACACATTTAGAGCTGACGTTGCAAAAATGTGTATCGAAGAACTGGGAGTGGACATCATAAATGATATAAGTGGTGGAGAACTGGACATAAATATGTTCCCTACAGTTGCAAAACTGGGAGTCCCATACATTCTAATGCACATGAAGGGAAACCCTCAAAACATGCAAGACAAACCACAATATGAAAATCTAATCAAAGAAGTTCTTAATTACTTCGCCACAAAAATACAGGCCCTCAGAGATTTGGGACAAAAAGACATTATTCTGGATCCTGGATTCGGATTTGCCAAAACTATTGAGCACAACTATGAACTCATGAACCATCTCGAGGAACTAAAGATTTTCAACTTACCTATACTCAGCGGCATTTCACGAAAGAGTATGATATACAAACTACTTGGAGGAAAACCAGAAGATGCTCTTAACGGTACAAGTGTACTTAACGCCGTTTCTCTTATGAAAGGAGCAAATATCCTTAGAGTACACGATGTAAAAGAATGTGCTGAAGTGGTAAAAATCATATCTACGATGAAGAATAATTAACTACGGACTCTTCAAAATGATAGTCAACGTCAAACTAGTCTTATAACTTAACAGAAAACAACCATAAAGATAAATGTTTGATTTCGGCATAAAAGATGCAATTGATATTGTGTGTGTAGCATCTTTGTTGTACTACATATATAGACTTATGAAGGCAAGCGGTTCCTTGAACATATTCTACGGAATTCTTGTTTTCATATTAACGTGGATTCTTGTGTCGCAAGTTCTACAAATGAAACTCCTGGGCTCAATATTCGATAAACTCGTGAGCGTGGGTGTCATTGCACTTATCATCATCTTCCAAGAAGAAATACGACGTTTCTTCCTTACACTTGGATCACAAAGACGATTATCTGTTATAACTAGATTCTTCGTAAAAAGGAATAAAGAGGAAGACGAAGATGACGAGGCACTGGTTTTGCCTATTGTCATGGCTTGTGACTACATGAGCAAAAATCTTGTCGGAGCACTCATTATCCTGGAACGAGAAATGTCACTTACCGACATCATAAAGTCTGGAGAGTTTGTTGACGCCAAGATAAATACGGAATTAATAAAGAACATTTTCTTCAAAAATAGTCCTTTGCATGACGGAGCCATGATTATAAGGCATGACAGAATTACGGCTGCAGGATGTATATTACCAGTCAGCCATAGCCTAAACATTCCTAAAGAATTGGGACTACGACACCGTGCTGCATTAGGAATTACTCAACAAAGTGATGCAATAGCAATTATTGTCAGCGAGGAAACGGGATCAATTTCTATTGCTCAACGCGGAGAATTCAAACTGAGAATTGCAACAAACGAGCTGGAAAGCTATATCGTTAATGCAATGAAATAAAAAGTTAATTATTATTCTAATAGCCTTAATAAGGCAGTTGGAAATATAATAAATACATACATTATTCAGCGTAAAAAACCTATTTAACTTAAACCATTTAATTAAATTATGTCGATAAATTTTAGACGATTAGCACTTATTTCAATTTTAGCCATCGGTTCTTCTATAACTTCTGGCATTTTCGCACAACCGAAAAATACGGAGGTTCTTAAAGTTATGGAATTGGCAAATGACTATTTCATAAACAAATATCCTGATGCTGGAGCTCCAACATTTGTAAAAAAAGAACGACCAAGCAATCTTTGGACACGTGGTGTCTACTTTGAAGGTCTTTGGGCTCTTACAGAAATGGAAAGATTGACTGGAGGAGAAAAGTACGATGTCTACTATAAATATATTAGCGATTGGGGAAATGCTCATAAGTGGACTCCACGAAATGGAGTTACTACTCGAGATGCAGATGACTACTGCTGTAGCCAGACTTATATCGATATGGGACATGTGATTCCAACAAAAAAATGTCTCGATAATATCATCAACGCAAACAACACTCCTTGGGCTCCAGGAGGAAATATGAAATCTAAAGGTAGCTATGGAGACTGGACTTGGATTGATGCTATTCAGATGGGACTTCCTGTTTTCTCAAAAATGAGCGCCGTGAAACTTCTACAAGATGACCCAGACGCTATGAGATATGCAGAAAAAGGATGGCAAATGTATAAGTATAGCCGCGACTCAATAGCTGGAGGATTATTCAATAAGAAAGAAGGACTATGGTGGAGAGATGCTGATTTCGTTCCTCCTTATAAAGAGCCAAACGGCAGAAACTGCTACTGGAGCCGCGGAAATGGATGGGTATATGCTGCTCTCGTACGTGCCATGGAAAGTCTACCTTCTGACCCTCATTATAAGGAATACAAGAAAGACTTCATCTCTATGTCTAAAGCACTCGTGAAATGCCAACGTGCAGATCGTTACTGGAATGTTAGCCTACATGACGAAAGCAATTATGGAGGCAAAGAAATGAGCGGTACAGCTCTCTTCATCTACGGAATGGCTTGGGGAGTAAACAATGGAATACTTTCAGCTTCTAAATATAAGCCAATCATATATGATACTTGGAATGCAATCGTTAAGGATTGTGTTCACAAAAACGGATTCCTGGGATACGTACAAGGTACAGGAAAGGAGCCTAAAGATTCACAACCAGTAACGTATGACAAGCAGCCTGACTTCGACGACTACGGACTCGGATGCTTACTACTTGCAGGATGCGAAATCATGAAAATGGAAAAATAATTTTTAGAACACATTAATTTTTAACTATGAATAAATTACTATTTGCCATAGCAATTATGCTTTCTACTTCAATATGTCTGTTCACATCTTGCAATAGCAATAACGAAAAGACAAAAAAGAAAAAAGCAACTGCTGCTGTCATTAGCCAACCGTATGAACTGCTCATTGTAGCTGACAAAACATGGCTCGCAACGGATGGTATGGAATTTCGCCAGATTGTAGATCGCCCTATTATTGGACTACCACAACCAGAAAGTAACTTCAGAATTACAACGCTTAATCCACGAGACTTCAAGGGCAAATTCACAATGTATGGCAATATATTCATAGCTAAATTAGACCAGGAGTACAAAGAAACAAAATGTATCGTAGAGCATAACGTGAATGCAAGGCCACAGGTTATCATTACTATAGAAAGCCCTTCTACAAATGACATGATGGTATACCTGGAAACAAGAAAGGACAGCATTCTTGATATCTTTAACGAAAACGAACTTGCCAGAGAAAAAAGCATACTGAAAAAACATAATAGTTCACAACTTTCCACTCAGGTCAAGAAGCAATTCAATATAGATATACATGCTCCAGAAGAAATTGACATCGTTTACCCACACGAAAACTTTATATGGGCAACATCAGAAAGCAAGGCAAGTTTGAACCTTTGTATCTATACATACCCTTACACTGGTGAAGAGAACTTCACTCTGGAGAATTTCATAAATAAGCGCGACTCTGTAATGAAGATACGCGTTCAAGGAAACAAAGAAGGACAATACATGAAGACTGATAGTAGATACGTCTTCGAAAGCGCATCTATCAACGGCAACAACTTCATATATAAGGTTAGAGGCCTTTGGATTATGGTCAACGATGCTATGGGCGGACCATTCGTTTCGTATGCACGGCTCGACAAACTCAATAACAGAATTGTAGTTGCTGAAGGTTTTGTATTCGCTCCAGATGAAAAGAAACGTCCACTTATAAGAAAACTTGAAGCAGCCCTACAAACTGTAGAAATTCCACAATAAGACATATAAATAATATCTACAATAAACAACTTAAGGGGATAAAATTCCCTTATGTTGTTTTTTGATTTAAAAATAAAATAAAAATTCTGTTTTTTTTATTTATATACTAAAAAAACTGTATATTTGTAAAAGAACAAGAAACTTAAATTTAATGTGGCCTTTTACCAGAAATAAAACCTATAAAGATTCAGGCCTCTTTGAAGGACTAATCGATTGGAACACACACATCCTCCCAGGAACTGATAATGGTGTGGAAAACATAGAAGACACAATAGTAATACTCAGAGAATATAATAGACTGGGTATTTCTGAAGTGTGGCTTACACCTCGCATATCTATAGACTTTCCTAATAAAATAGAAGATCTAAAGGATAAGTTCCAGGAACTCGAAGAGAAATATAAGGAAGAAACTATTGAGCATGGAGGAAATATTAAACTCCATTTATCAAGCATCAACATTATAGATGACCAATTCGAAGATCGTCTAAGTAAACACGAGTTTATTCCTTTCGGACCAGAAGGAAAGCACTTGC
The DNA here is from genome assembly GCA_024695315.1 of Bacteroidaceae bacterium. GTDB lineage: Bacteria > Bacteroidota > Bacteroidia > Bacteroidales > Bacteroidaceae > Minthosoma. The sequence goes on along the minus strand of JAILIJ010000108.1, from coordinate 13,738 downwards.
TTTTTGCAACAAACTTTTCTCAAGAACCTCCACGCCTTACAGGTACAATAAAAAAGATTATCGAAGCGGGGTATATCCCTGTGCTCAATAGTCCCGAACGCTATTTCTATATGCACGGCAACGACTATCGAACACTACATGACGACCTCGGAGTGGAATTCATCATGAGTATTCCTTCGCTTGCCGGACTATACGGTCCAGAACCAATGCGACGTTCTAAATTATTACTCGAATCCAACTACTATAAATATATAGGCAGCGACAATCATGGACTACGAAAGTTCTTCGCAGCAATAACAGAATACAAGATAGACCATAAATATCTTAAGAAATTAAAGGAAATAAGAGATTCTAACAAGGTTTAAGCCTTTAAAACTATATATAATGCTCATTTTTGCAAAAAATGAGCATTATATAATTTAAAAGTCGTACCTTTGCACCCGATTTGAAAATTGAACAGACAAATATATTATTATGGCTTACAATTTATTAAAAGGTAAAAAGGGAATTATTTTCGGTGCACTTAACGACCAGTCTATCGCTTGGAAAGTAGCAGAAAGAGCTGCAGAAGAAGGAGCACAGATTGTACTTACTAATACTGCTGTTGCTTGTCGTATGGGAACAATCGACGAGTTAGCAAAGAAGACAAATGCAACAATAATCCCTGCAGACGCAACTAGCGTTGAGGATCTTGAGAACCTCTTTAACGAGGCTCAGAAAGCTCTCGGAGGAAAGATTGACTTCGTATTACACTCATGCGCTATGTCTGTAAACATGCGTAAGAAGCGCACATACGACGATCTCGACTACGGATTCTTAAGCAAGACACTCGATATCTCTGCTATCTCATTCCACAAGATGCTTCAGGTAGCTAAGAAACTTGATGCACTTAATGATTATGCAAGTGTACTCGCTCTTTCTTATATAGCTTCACATCGTACATTCTTCGGATACAACGATATGGCTGATGCTAAGTCACTCCTTGAGTCTATCGCTCGTTCTTTCGGTTACATCTATGGACGTGAGAAGCATGTTCGTATCAACACTATTTCTCAGTCACCTACAATGACTACTGCAGGATCTGCTATCAAGGGATTCGATGGTCTTTTCGACTTTGCAGACCGCATGTCTCCACTTGGCAACGCTACTGCTGACGAGTGTGCTGACTATTGTGTTGTAATGTTCTCAGACCTTACAAAGAAGGTTACTATGCAGAACCTCTTCCACGACGGTGGTTTCTCTAATATGGGTATGTCTCTCCGTGGTATGACTCAGTATAACAAGAGCTTCATCGACGAGAACCGCGACGAGAAAGGTAACATAATTTACGGATAATAAATCACATATCAGTTACCAACATGTAACGATATTTTTGATATCCAATTAAAAAAAATAAATATTTATGTGTCCGCAATGCTTAATGTTAGGCATTGCGGACTTATTCTTTTTAAACACATCGTTTATCAAAACAGAACTTAATTATGTTCGCTAAAACTTTGACACTTTAGCGAACCTTCATGCAGAACATTTTATTCATCAATGCGGAAGAATTTCTTTATTCCTACATGGCAATTCTATGCCTATTGCAAAACAATTCTTAAAATCATTCAATGGTACGGTTGTATCACACAATGATACAGTCATACCATTCAATGGTACGGTCGTACCATTGAATGATTTTGAAAATATCTCTTGAATAATAGAACTATTCTTGCTAAACTCTACAAAAAAAATTGCGCAGGAATGAAAGAATTATCCAGCATTAAATGTCTCATCACAGCTAACAACTTAAAATTGGTGACAAATCTTGCTTGCTCAAACGCAAATTTAATGCTATAATAAAATATAAATACACTTTACAATAACAAGAGAATTGTCAACTAATACTATAACTAAAGTAAAGGGTTGTCAACAAGCAATAAAATTAAGTTAAACATGAGTCAACCTTTATTAGGAATAAGGGGATTAGTAGTCAAATGTTACAAATGTATAATTTAATGGTAGTTTAACGCCTATTAAACGGTCGTTAAACAAGCGTTAAACTATCGTTATAGTAGGTTTCCATTTTTCAGAAAATGAAGCAAACAAAAAAGGTCGGTTTCTGCGAACCGACCTTTTTTATGTATACAATAAAAAAGCCATCATATAAATGACGGCTTAATTATTATTACTTCAAAAGAGCAAGGGTATCCTTAATTCTCTTCATTGACTCAACGATATTCTCATCAGAAGTAGCATAGCTCATACGGAAGCACTCAGGTGAACCGAAAGCATCACCACCTACTGTTGCTACATGTCCAACCTCAAGAAGGAACATAGCAAGGTCTGTTGAGTTATTAATCTTACGATCGCCATAAGATTTGCCAAAGAAACTTGAACACTTAGGGAAGAGATAGAAAGCTCCTTCTGGGTTGTTAACTTCAAGACCCGGAATTTCCTTAGCCAACTTAACGATAAGATCCTTACGACGTTCGAATGCCTTACGCATAGTCTCTACACACTCCTGACTGCCTGTATAAGCAGCCTCAGCAGCTTTCTGAGATACAGAACATGGACCAGAAGTATACTGTCCCTGAAGTTTGTTACATCCCTTAACAATCCATTCTGGAGCAGCAATGAAACCAATACGCCATCCAGTCATAGCATAAGCTTTAGAAACGCCGTTGATGATTACTACACGGTCCTTGAAATCATCAAATGATGCCATAGAAGCATGTGAACCAACATAATTGATATGCTCATAAATCTCATCAGCAATAACAATTACGCGCTCATGCTTAAGAAGCACATTCTTAAGACCCTCAAGTTCTTTCTTTGAATAAACAGAACCAGTAGGGTTTGAAGGTGAACAAAGAATGAGTGCACGAGTCTTTGGAGTGATGGCAGCCTCAAGCTGTTCTGGAGTAATCTTGAAGTTCTGCTCGATAGTAGCCTCTACAATTACAGGTTCGCCTTCAGCAAGTTTGACCATCTGTGGATAACTTACCCAATATGGTGCAGGAATAATAACCTCATCTCCAGCATTTACAAGAGCCATGATGGTATTGCAGACAGACTGCTTAGCACCATTAGAACATAGAATTTGAGAAGGCTTATAATCTAGTCCATTCTCATTTTTAAGCTTAGCAACAATAGCATTCTTAAGCTCTGGATAACCAGGAACAGGGCTATAGCGTGTCCAGTTCTCGTCAACAGCCTTTTTTGCAGCCTCCTTGATGTGAGCAGGAGTATCGAAATCAGGTTCGCCAACACTAAGATTAATAACATCTACGCCTTGAGCCTTGAGCTCAGAACTCTTCTGCGACATAGCAAGTGTTGCAGATGGGGAAAGTCTGTTTAGACGGTCAGAAAGAATTTCCATATAATTATTGTTTGTTGAATGTGTTTACTTCTATTTATAAATATTCGTATATTTTATTTATTGTTATGCTTAAAATGCAGAAGATGTCCCATACGCTCCTGTTTTGTACGTAGATAGCGCTCATTGTACTGATTTGGCTGTATCTCTATTGGTACATTTTCAACAATCTCAAGTCCATATCCCTCAAGTCCGACACGTTTTGTAGGATTATTAGTGATAAGTCGGATTTTACCTATTCCTAATTCACGCAGTATCTGAGCTCCCACTCCATAATCACGTAGGTCTGGATTGAATCCTAAATGTATATTAGCGTCTACTGTATCGTCTCCTCTCTCCTGTAGGACATAAGCCGCAATCTTATTCATAAGTCCTATGCCACGTCCTTCCTGGATAAGGTATACAATAGCTCCTTTACCTTCTTTATCTATGAGTTGCATTGACTTATGCAGCTGTTCTCCACAGTCACATCGCTGGCTTCCAAAGATATCGCCAGTAGCACAACTTGAGTGCATTCTCACGAGTACTGGTTCATCTTTTTCCCAAGTTCCCTTTATGAGGGCTATATGCTCTAATCCGTTGCTTTTCTGGCGGAATGGTATGATACGGAAATGTCCATAAGCTGTAGGTAGGTCAGCCTCCTCACCCTTTTCTACCATGCTCTCACTCTGAAGGCGATATGCTATGATATCTTTAATCTGAATGAGCTTAATATCCAGTTCCTCAGCCTTCTTTATCAGTTCTGGCATACGAGCCATAGTGCCATCTGGATTCAGGATTTCAATGAGCGCAGCTGCTGGTTTAAGTCCTGATAGACGAGCCAAATCGACTGCAGCTTCAGTGTGTCCAGCACGACGTAAAACTCCATTATCCTGTGCATACAAAGGATTGATATGTCCTGGGCGTCCAAAGTCAGCAGGGCGAGCCTCATCATTTGCAAGCCACTGTATAGTAGCTGCACGATCGCGAGCACTTACACCAGTAGTACATCCTTCTAGTTTGTCCACAGTAATTGTAAATGGGGTACCAAGCATAGATGTATTCTCATCTACCTGATGAGGCAACTCTAACTCACGCGCACGAGAGATAGTAATAGGAGCACACAATACACCACGACCTTCCTTAAGCATAAAGTTTACCTTCTCTGGAGTAATCAACTCTGCTGCTGTAATAAAGTCTCCTTCATTTTCACGGTCTTCGTCATCAACAACAATGACGAATTTTCCCTGGCGGAAATCTTCCAGCGCGGCTTCTATTGTACTGAACTTACTATTTTCCATATATATCCTGTTTTAATTTTTCTCCAACACTTATAATATTTTTCATATCACTTCTTACTCTTCTATAAAATCTGAAAGAGTGATAATCCACAATTGGCATACTATTAAGATCTACTATCAGTTGTTTTTTCTTACTGTTAGATAGCATCTCAACCAGGTATTCCAATCTATCGCTGATACTCTCTATATCACTTGAGTCAACTTTTCCGAAATACAATTTAATGAAATAAGAGATACGTCTAAGTTTCTTATTACTGAGATATGTCCTTGCATCTCTTGCGAGCTCATCAATAAGATTTTCAGCATATTCGTAGTCTGGGTCATTGATAACGACCTCTTTTCCTGCAATATGTCTTTTCTGTCTTATACCCCACAATCGTCTAAAGAATGCCACATAAGCATCTTTATTAAATACAGCCGAGTCATTATTTGACTTTATAGTTAGGAATAGACCTATAGGGGCAAGAATTATGGTACTCATCCACACGCCTAACTCGATAGGAATACTACCCTCACGTCCTACCTTCACACCAGCAGTGTTCACCACATAGTAGAAAATAAATATCAGAACAGATACAACAACAGATACTCCGAGTCCTCCCTTTCTGATGATTGCTCCCAACGGTGCTCCGATAAAGAAGAACAAAAGCACAGCCAAAGACATCGTAATCTTAGAATATATCTCTGCAATATGCTTTCTCACATTGATAAGCCATGACTTCATGTCGTCAGCCCTAAACATAAGATCCATATTTGCAATATTTACTCTCTGCGAAGCTGCAAGAACTGCATTTTGTTTCCTTTGAGAGGATAATTTATAAAAAGCAGAATCCAAATTGACTCTTTCCTCCTTTTTCAATTCACTTCCTGCAGCATGTACTGCCTCTGCTGCCACAATTTCAGAGCTATCATTACTCATTGTGGTCTTTGGAATTGCAAATGTGTTACGTCTTGTTACCTTATAGTTTTCAGCAGCAATACTGTCTATGCACTTATTTATTGAATCGATATCTACGAGCAATTGTGAAATGCCTTTAGTTTTTGCATCATGAGAGAAAGCATTGTCGCCCACCATATTAAGATTCGTATCGAAATCTATAATCATGTGTTTCTCGACAAACGTCTCTCTTCTATAAGGAACATTTGTACGTCCAGACTGGAATCCGCTTCCTCCATCCGTATTTTCAAACTGCTCTCCACCATAAAGATGAAGAAGAAGTTGCTTTTTGTCCGCACTTGTTTCCATCCTAGCGGAATCGGCAAGAATGATATGTGCTCTATACGCTCCGTCTCTGTAGTTATATATAATTGTATTGTATAACCATCCAGTCTCCTTATCTTTTCTTTCTACATATATATTGTTTCCATCAATACCACTATAAAATACTCCCTCAGGAATATCCAGTTCCGGTGATTTCATTCTGATAGAATACAGAAGGAGCATAAATTTATTATCGGCATCTGGTACAACTACATTCTGAAAATAGAATGACACACCAGCCAATAATGTTGAAACAATCATCAAAGGACGCAATGTACGAAACAGCGAAATTCCTGAGGCTTTAATTGCAAGTAGCTCCAATCGTTCACCCATGTTACCGAATGAAATCAAAGAGGCAAGCAATACAGCTAAAGGCAATGCCAGAGGAACAAGTGTTTCTGCCGCATAAAAAATGAATTTTGCCATGACTAACACAGAAAGTCCTTTTCCCACCAGATCATCTACATAACGCCACGTAAATTGCATCAATACGGCAAAAAGACTGATGCAAAAAGTTCCGAAGAACAGCATCAGAAAGTTTTTGAGAACGTATAAATCTAACTTCTTAATTATTTGCATTTACAGATAGGCTTATTCCAAGCGGCAAAGATACGTTTTTTTAGTGGATTATGAAGAAGTAAGAATGAATAAATCAATAATAAGGTGATATTTAGCATTTCTTAATAAAAAATCTTCCCATTTTTTACTAACTTTGCAACCAAATTTTAAAATTTATGATTACAGCAGATCAACTTAAAGACGTGATGGAACGTACAGAAGCCCTCCATCGCTATCTCGATATTGACGAGAAACTTATTCAAGTAGAGGAAGAACAGCTTCGCACACAAGCACCTGGATTTTGGGATGACGCGAAAGCTGCAGAAATACAGATGAAAAAAGTTAAGGACCTCCAGAAATGGATTGACGGCTACAAAGAGGTTAAATCTGCAGCCGATGATTTAGAGGTTGCTTTTGATTTCTTCAAAGATGAGATGAGCACAGAGGAGGAAGTTGACGAATATTATAAGAATGCTATTTCTTTGATTGAAGATCTTGAGTTAAAGAATATGCTTCGTAATGAGGCCGACGGTATGGATGCCGTACTGAAGATCAACTCTGGTGCAGGAGGTACAGAAGCTCAGGACTGGGCAAGCATGCTTATGCGTATGTATCAGCGATGGGCTGAAGCTCATAAATATAAAGTTACTATTAGCAACTACCTCGACGGTGACGAAGCAGGAATAAAGACTGTAACCATGGAAATTGAAGGTGACCAGGCTTATGGTTTCCTAAAGGGTGAAAATGGTGTCCATCGCCTTGTTCGCGTTTCCCCATATAACGCTCAGGGAAAGCGTATGACATCTTTTGCCTCAGTATTCGTCACTCCATTGGTTGACGATTCCATAGAAGTTGTCATCGATAAAAGTAAAATCACTTGGGACCTCTTCCGAAGTGGCGGTGCGGGTGGTCAGAATGTCAATAAGGTAGAAACAGGAGTTCGTCTTCGTTACCAATATGTTGACCCAGACACAGGTGAAGAAGAGGAAATCCTCATCGAAAACACAGAAACGCGTAAGCAGCTTGAAAACAGAGAGAATGCTCTTCGTCTTCTTCGCTCACAGCTCTATGACCGTGCGCTCCAAAAGAGAATGGCAGAACAGCAGAAAGTTGAAGCTGGCAAAAAGAAAATTGAATGGGGAAGCCAAATTCGTTCATACGTCTTTGATGATAGACGCGTAAAAGACCATCGTACAAATTACCAGACAAGCGACGTTACAGGAGTCATGGATGGTAAAATTGATGATTTCATCAAGGCTTACCTGATGGAATTCTCTGGTCAAGAAGGCTAAATATAATTAGCGAGTCAAAAAAGCAACAAATGTAAAGGCAAATATCCATTTAGGCCCCACTGCCTAAATTGCCTTTACAAAACATATTAATCCTTTTATACTATGCACAACGAAATAGAAAGAAAATTCCTTGTTGTTGGAGAATTTAAGCATTTAGCCTATGAACGCTACCACATAGAGCAAGGATATATGGCCACAGAGTCTGGCAAAACTGTTCGCTTCCGCATTCGCAACGACAAGGCTTACCTCACAATAAAAGGCCCATCAACAAATGGCGGTATGACTCGCTATGAATTTGAGACAGAAATTCCTATGGATGATGCCAAAGAACTCATGAAACTATGTATGCCAGGGCGAATAATCAAAGACCGATGGTTAGTCAAAAGCGGCAAACATACCGTCGAAGTCGATGAGTTTTTTGGTGAGAACCAAGGTCTCATAATGGCCGAAATAGAATTAGAATCAGAAGATGAGCCATACATCAAACCTGATTTTCTAGGTGAAGAAGTAACTGGTGATCGCCGTTATTATAATTCACACTTGATGAGGAAACCTTTCTCTACCTGGGAAAAGTAACAGAACAATAAGCTATTGATTGCAAATTGAGTAATGCTTCCTTTTAAAATCTGATCAATAAAACATATCTCAACACGCAATTCATAATCATATAATACAACTAAACATAATGGCAATAATTAACAAGTACATATTTTCGATATTAGCTTCAATAGGTATAGTGATACTAAGCACCATACCAATTCCTGAAGTTAAACCGTTAGAAGGTGTCCCACTAATAGATAAATGGGTACATTTTGTGATGTATGGAGGATTAACATGTGCGCTATGGCTTGATTACTTTAAGAACAAGCATAGAAAAATTTCGGTATCTATATGTTTAGTAAGCATTATTTATCCTGCATTTTTAGGTGGATTGATGGAGATTATCCAAGAAAATCTTACCACATACAGAAGTGGAGATATGCTTGACTTCATAGCCGACTGCGTAGGTGTCATTCTTGGATTTATTATCAGCATTTTAGCATTTACCATTCTATCGAGAAAACACACAAAGTAAATAACACAAAAAAAGTTACGGAATAAAAATGAACAACAGAGAAAATTTCGGAAGTAAAATAGGTGCTATATTAGCTGCAGCCGGCTCAGCCGTAGGCTTAGGTAATATATGGCGTTTCCCTATCATAACAGGCCAAAACGGAGGTGCGGCTTTCATATTAATATACCTCTGCTGCATAGTGCTATTGGGTCTCCCAATCATGATAAGCGAATTTCTTATCGGTCGCTATACCCATGCAAATACAGCGGGAGCCTATCGAATAGTTTCAAATGGCAGTCCATGGAAATGGGTTGGCCGTCTCGGCGTTTTCACAGGTTGGTTTATCCTATGCTACTATTCTGTAGTAGGCGCTTGGACACTTCACTATACATACCTATCTGCGGCAAACGCATTTCAGGATGTTCCAGCCCAGGAGTATGGTTCAATCTTCTCTTCTTTCACAAGCAATCCTTGGATTCCAACTATATGGTTATTCCTATTTATAGGAGTAGTTCATTACGTCATAACAAGGGGTGTGCAATCTGGAATTGAGAAATTCTCAAAGATAATGATGCCTACCCTATTTATAATAGTTGTACTGCTGGTAATCTGTTCTGTCCTTTTGCCTGGCGCGAGCGAAGGAATAAAATTTCTCCTTGTGGTAGACTTTTCAAAGGTAGACAGTTCGGTTATTCTTCAGGCTATGGGACAAGCCTTTTTCTCCATGTCTTTAGCAATGGGCTGCTTATGTACTTACGCCAGCTACTTTGCCAAAAACACCAAGCTTGCCACGACCGCCATTAACGTATCAGTTATCGACACAATAGTTGCTATAATGGCTGGTTTCATCATCTTCCCTTCTATATTTAACATTGGAATGGATCCAAACGAAATTCAGGCTGGAGCAAGTCTTACCTTTATATCACTTCCTAATGTCTTCCAGAAAGCATTTGGAAACGGTACATTCTTCGCCTGCGTATTCTCTATGATGTTCTACTTCCTTCTGTTTGTGGCAGCTCTAACAAGTGCCATCTCACTCCACGAAGTAGCAACAGCCTATGTTTCAGAAGAATTTGAAGTAACAAGAAAAAAGGCAGCTACATTAGTTACGGTTGTCATAACCATATTCGGAACATTATGTTCCCTATCTTTTGGTCCTCTATCAAGTATCCAGTTCAAAGGCTTAAACATATTTGACATGTTTGATAGTTTTTCTGGTATGGTTCTCTTGCCTTTAGGCGGATTACTAACATCCATATTTGCAGGATGGGTACTGGACCAAAAACTATATAAGGACGAACTTTCAAATCATGGAGAGTTAAAAGCTCCATATTTCAAGCTTTTGATTTTCACACTTAGATTTATATCACCAATAGCCATAGGAATGGTATTCCTTGACCAACTCGGAGTCTTCAATACTATACGTGAGTTATTAGGCTGACAAAATACGATAAGTTCTTTGTTATCCTTTTGACAAACATCGCATTCCTAAAAGCTAAACCAACGATCTACGACTATGACTAATTTTTTTCAGAAATACCCAAAAAGTGACAGGCGAGCCATCATTATACTCGCCTGTATAGCTACGTTTTGCTTCGGAATATTATTAGTCGTAGATCATCTGGAAAGCAAAAAAGTTGAGAAAGGATCGCCAAAGTCAGAATTGACAACACATGTAGAAGGGCAAAAGGTTTCATTATCCACATTTGACCCCAATACAGTTGATTCGCTCACACTTACCAACTTTGGCATTAAGTCATGGAAAATAAAGAATTTCATGAAATACAGGCGAGCTGGAGCTATATTTAGGACGCCAGAGTCTATACTTCGTACTTATGGGTGGGAAGAATCTGACTATAAGGTATTAGAGCCATACATCGTAATAGGCAAAGAGTACCAAATAGCCCAAACAAAGAGGACAAATAATTACATAAAGGACGATGCCGCAAATAGAACGCGTAAAAAGGCATCAGAGTATACCGAACACGTATCCAAAGCGGACTCGCCCTACCAGCGCAAATATATAGCCGCAAAATTCAAAACGCTGACTAAAGTAGACCCAAACACAGCAGACACAACCCTACTTTGCAGCATTCCGGGAATAGGAAAGAAAATTTCCGAGGCCATAATACGGTACAGAGGCAAACTTGGCGGCTACACAGATATAAAACAAATAGCAGAGATAAAAATTGTCTCACCAGAATTGTTGGAATGGTTCGAGATTTCTAACAATCCAGATATAAATAAGATAAATATAAATAAAGATAGTTTTCAGAGGATCAACTCACATCCGTACATCTCCTACGACCAAACGCGAGATATTATGCAATATAGACGACTTTATGGCGACATAAAGGACATTGCACACCTCGCAAGTATAGGAGTCTTTACAGAGGATGAAACCGAGCGACTGAAGCCTTACATAATTTTTTGATATGATAAAAGCAATATTCTTTGATGTAGACGGCACTTTGGTGTCATTTAAGACTCATTCTATTCCACAGTCAACAAAAGATGCCATACATGAGGTAAGGAAAAAGGGCATTAAGGTATTTATAGCTACAGGCAGACCTATGCCTTTTATCAATAATTTGGAGGATTTGGAATACGACGGCATAATGTCGGTTACAGGCGCTTGTTTCTGCGACAAAGACGGTAAAATTGTCTATAACAGACCGGTCTGCAAGGATGATGTCAAAAAGATTACAGAATACGCCAAGCAACACAAAATGTGTGTTACCTTCGCTGGCAACGAAGAGACTTTTACAATCTTTCCAAACGAGAAAAGCGAGTCCGTTTACAAATTGCTAAATTTGGAGCCTTCTAAGACTCAATATGCGCCAGAACACAGTCTTGATATCGACGTACTTCAAATCATAGCCTTCTTCAACTCAGAAGAAGAAAAATTCATGATGGATAATATTCTTCCAAATTGCGACGCTCACAGATGGCATCCCGACTTTGCCGACTGTATTGCCAAAGGAACAAGCAAAGCAACAGGTATAGACGAAGTAATTAAGCATTATGGAATCGAATTAAATGAAACTATGGCGTTCGGAGATGGGGGAAATGACATAGCAATGCTCTCACACGCAGGAATAGGAATTGCTATGGGAAACGCACTCGATAATGTCAAGAAATACGCAAAAATTGTCACAGATAGCGTAGACAACAATGGAATTGCAAAAATTTTGCAAGAAATTGATAAATTTTAGTTTAAAAAGTTTGGAGGTTAAGAAAAAAGCCGTACCTTTGCACTCGCTAAAACGAACAAGCCAAGTCAACAACAAAGACACGGTTTAGTGATGGCGGGGTAGCTCAGCTGGTTAGAGCGTCGGATTCATAATCCGGAGGTCGAGGGTTCGGGTCCCCCTCCCGCTACAAAAAGCACTTACAAAATTTGTAAGTGCTTTTTTGTTTTTTGTATATTTATTTGCAACACTTATCATATTTCTTCACAATTAAGATTTACGGCTGTATCAGATAGAGCACATTTCTCTACCCCACCTCCTTCGACAACGCTTCGTATTACCTTCGTAATTCCTTCGTAAAACATATTAATTTTCATCGTTGATGAACATCATTTTTTCTTAGAGAAAAACTATTGTTCAACACCTATAGGAATCAGGTACGAGACGACATCGTCAGATGAATATTCAAATATAATATTTTTATATGCTTTTTGCAAATTTTCCAACAAAGAATATTGATTTTTTATAAAAGTTTAACACTTAAAGTGTTAGGTATGTTAAGATAGTATCAGAAACAAGAAATAAATGTGATTTTATTTTAGGGGAGTTATCGTAAAAAAAAGAGGTGAGGGAGTTTTTTCTAAGAAAGGACTAGAGATTCTAGGAAGTTCTAGGATTTTCTAAAAATTTCTAAGGATTCCTAGTAACACCTAAAATAACTAGCCCTTCTAAAATCACAATTTCATAGCATAAAGATTCCGAAGATAGCCATGGCGATCGAAAGTCTTTATTAGCTTTAGGCCTAAATGCTGGAGAGATGTGTTACTCGCGATATTATCAGGATGGGCAGTTGCAAGGATATATTCTACCCCACGCTCCCTGGCTGTATCAATAATAAGATTATTTAGCATGAACATCAGGTTCTGACCGCGATGAGAGGGGAGAACCATACACTCCCCAATCTCTATACATTTACCAAGAAGAATATCGCTCATTTCAGGCTCCGAGGCATAATCCCTGACATCATGAAGCATACTACTGGTAGCCACCATATTTTCGCCTTCAAATAAAGCATATACCACATCCGGACTACCTTTCTTGAAAGTCTCATCATATTCCGCCTCCGACATAGGAATAAGGAAATCTTCACGCGGCAGATTTGCTACAATCTGTTTGCTCATTTCCTCATGCAAATGTCGATCTTCCGGATTAAGAATTTTTATCACCATCAAAGGAACTATTTTTTATATTTCGAATCATAGATTTTCTTAAAATCAACGATTGACTTCACTATATCGTCCGCCGAATCTACGACATTAATTAGAAGATTCTTATAATGGCCACTTTTAATCATATAATCGACGAACGGAATTACTGGAACTTCTTTATTCCAATAATCTTCACCTACAAATACCATAGGACTAGGATAACCAAAACAAACATAATGATCTTGAACAGCTTCTTGGAAAATCTCTTGAAGCGTGCCAGCACTTCCTGGCATATAAATAAGTCCGCCATAGGCTTCGGTAAGAATAGTATCTTCGCGTATACTATTATCGAAGAACTTAGCAATATGGGTTGCAAAAGCTGTTGGAGGTTCATGTCCATAGAACCACGTAGGAATGGCCAAACTCTCATATTCTCCTAAACGTGGAAAACATGATTTACATTCGAAAGACGTTGACATCCAAAGCTCATCCTTAAAACTTGGTGCTTTACCTACAATTTCAAGTGCTTCTTTAAC
>JAILIJ010000092.1 GCA_024695315.1 Bacteroidaceae bacterium | reverse complement strand
GGTGCCTGAAATTCCGAAAAGAGTTTTTCAGTCATATTAGCCATAAATTATCATTTAAAGTTGTGTTTTCGATTTTAAAATTAGTACGCAAAGATATAAATTTTAATGGGAAACAAACAAGTAAATAACCAAAAAATATTGCCGTTACAATTTTTTGAAAGAAAAGTTGTGTATTTTGATAGGAGATTATTATCTTTGCTCAACTTAACATATTAGGGCTATTTTGATCGTAATTCTTTTCAGGATGTACACCTAATATATAAATACATCTTTGTATGAATAATTCAAACGATCTTGAACAAAACTAATCATTGTATGAATTTTAAAAACATTTTTACTTGTAGCCTCGTTGTGGCATCACTCGCGGCTAATGCGCAGAAAGTTCCGGTTTGGAACGATCCTGTTGTTAATCAGGTCAACAGAAAAGTTGACGTGGCCAACTATTTTGCCTATGAGTCTGAGGCACTCGCTCAGAAGGATGTAAGTCCTAAGGCTAATGCAAAAGCAAAGTCTTCACGCTACTTGTCAATCGAAGGAAAATGGAAATTTAATTGGGTTGAAAGTGCTAATCAAAGACCGAAGAATTATTATGCTGTAAAATTTGATGACAGCAAGTGGGGAACAATGACTGTTCCTGGAATCTGGGAACTTAACGGTTACGGAGATGCTATTTACGTGAACAACCATTACGCATGGCGTAGTGATTGGATTGGTGAACCACCTACTGTTCAGGATAAGGGTAACCACGTTGGATCATATCGTAGATCTTTCACTATCCCTGCTGACTGGAAAGGGGATAAGATTTATATGCATATCGGTTCTGCAACGTCTAATATCGAGGTTTATGTCAACGGTAAGTACGTAGGATATTCTGAAGATTCTAAGGTCGCAGCTGAATTTGATATCACAAAATTTGTTAAGCCAGGAAAGGAGAATCTGATTGCTATGCAGATTATGAGATGGTGTGACGGTTCATGGAATGAAGATCAGGACTTCTGGCGCCTTTGTGGTATTGCTCGTGAGTGTTACCTCTATTCTCGTCCAAAATCTCATATCGAGGATATTTTTATCACTCCAGACCTTGTAAATAATTATAAGGATGGTACTCTTAATGTTAGACTTACAGGTTCTGAGGCTGCTGGCAAGACTGTTGCTCTTTCTCTGAAGGATGCTGCAGGAAAGGTTGTTGCTACTAAGAATGTAGTTCTTGGCAAAGATAACAAGGCTGAGGCTAATATTGAGGTTAAGAATCCTTTGAAGTGGAATGCTGAAACTCCTAACCTCTACCGCCTTTATGCTTCACTCAAGGATGGCGATAATGTCCTTGAGGTTATCCCTCAGAGAGTAGGTTTCCGTAAAGTTGAAATTAAGGATAAGCAGTTGCTGGTTAACGGTAAGGCTGTTCTTATTAAGGGTGTTGACCGTCACGAACTCGATCCTGATGGAGGATATGTAGTTAGCGTAGATCGTATGATTCAGGATATTCAGGTTATGAAGCAACTCAACGTAAATGCTGACCGTACATGTCACTATCCTAATGACCCACGTTGGTATGAGCTTTGTGATGAATATGGTATATATATAACTGCAGAGTCAAATATCGAAAGCCACGGAATGGGATACGGCGAGAAGTCTCTCGCTAAGGATGCTCGTTTCCACGATATGCATATCGAGCGTCAGGAGCATAACTTGAGAGTTCTTAAGAATCACCCTTCTATTATTGTTTGGTCACTTGGTAATGAGGCCGGATATGGTAAGAACTTTGAAGATGCTTACGAATGGGTTAAGGCTTATGATCCTTCTCGTCCATGTCAGTACGAACAGGCAGGAAAGAATGGTAAGACTGACATTTATTGCCCTATGTATGCAGACTACGGACATTGCGAACGTTTTGTAAAAGATGAAAATAACGCTCGTCCTCTTATCCAGTGTGAGTATTGTCACACTATGGGTAACTCTGGTGGTGGACTCAAAGAGTACTGGGATCTTATTCGTAAGTACCCTAATTTCCAAGGTGGTTATGTTTGGGATTATATTGACCAAGGTCTTCGTAGCAAGTCAAAAATAACAGGTAAGCAGATTTGGGCTTACGGTGGTGACTTCGGACGTTTCCCTGCTTCTGATAATAACTTCAACTGTAATGGTATGATTTCTCCTGATCGTGTGCCTAATCCACATGCTTATGAGATTAAGTATTGCTATCAGAATGTTTGGGCTACATTAAAGGATGCTTCTAAGGGAACTATCGAAATCTATAATGAGAATTTCTTTACAGTTCTTGATAATGTGGCTATGAAGTATGAGGTCTTTGCTAATGGTAAGGTGGTTGCTAATGGTACAGAAAATATTTCTAACCTGAAGATTGCTGCTCAGGATCGTAAGATTGTTACAATAGCTAAGATTGCTTCGGCTCTTGCTGATGAGAAGAATAATGGAAAGGAACTTGTCTGCCGTCTCACTTTCGTTCTTACTAAGTCTGCTGGACTTTTGGAAAAAGGCGAGGCTATCGCTCATGAGGAATTTGTACTTTCTGACTATATCTACCCTAATGTAGAACAGATTGCTGCTCAGCCTGTTATTGAGAAAAAGGCTAAGAAATTACCTGAGTCTGTCTCTCTTGACGACCGTCAGGAATATGCAGTTCTCTCTGCTAATGGAATGGCTGTAACTTTCAATAAGTGGACAGGTTATATAGATTATATTGATGTTGACGGAAAGCAGATGACTCAGGCTGAGCAGCAATCTGTTCTACATTAGGGTAGATAT
>JAILIJ010000077.1 GCA_024695315.1 Bacteroidaceae bacterium | reverse complement strand
TTTTTACGATAAGTCCGTTTTTCTATAATAACTTTGTTGTAAAGTCGAAATTACAGTCCTTCGTATCGAAAGTGTTAAAATGTTAAATTTTATGTTAAAGTTATTTTTGAAGTGGTAAAAACTTACAAAATCAGGTTGATTTTACTATCTTTGTGTATTCATCTGACGGTGCGCGTCAAGCTCCGAATCCAAAAGGGGGTGATGTAAAATTTCAAACATCAGAAATCGATACTCATCAGCTATGAATTACGAAGCTGTTACGAAGGTAATACGAAGCGTTGCCGAAGGAGGTGGGGTAGAAAAGTACGTCCAATCCGACGCACTTTTTTGTTTTTTTATGATAAGTGGTGTGATTGTGCGGTATTACGGTTTTTACGCTTATGTTTTTTTGTGGTTGTAAGTTTTTTTTTCTCACGCAAAATCTTAACTCATATTTTTTAGCGAACAAGGAAGGCATGGAAAGAACGGAAAGTGCGGCTTCGCCTTTCGAAAAAAATCCGTTAGGTTCCGATTCTCCGTGGTCGAAAAAGAAGTTTTTACGGTTATATGTGCATTATGAAATTATATATTGTCATGCTTTATGTGTTTTCAAAATTTGTTTGATGAAGATATTTTTATTATCTTTGTAGCGATAAATACCATATTGACATACATTATGTAGTCTTAATGATGACAATAAGTCTTTTAATGTGACAATTAATTCAACAAAAAATAATCAAATTTTACTTTAACTTAAATGACAACACGTAATTTATTATCTTCGCTGCTATTGATGTCTGCGCTTACTGTAAGCGCGCAGAAACAGATGTCAGCACCTGCTGGTGGAAAGCAGATAAGTGATGAACTCATCGGTATTTTCTTTGAAGATATCAGTTTTGCTGCTGATGGTGGTTTGAATGCTGACCTTGTACAGAACGGTTCGTTCGAGTACAATCCTACTATTCGTGACGGATGGGGAGCTGGTACTGCATGGCGTTTTTCAAGACCTGGTCACTCTGCTGGTTACATTAATGCCAATACAACAACACCGATCCATGCCAACAATCCTACCTCTATGCGTATCTTTGCAGAGCGTATAGGCCATTTTAAGGATTTCGACGGTTGGACTGGTGTGGGACTTCGTAATGATGGCTATAATGGCATGAATATTAAAGTTGGAGCTAAGTATGACTTTAGTATTTTCATGCGAAATGTTAGTGGTAAGGGTAAGAATGTGCGTGTGGTTCTCTGTGCTCCTGGCCATAAGCCTACTATTCTTGCAGAGCAGACATTTAATGTGTACGATAAGGAGTGGCAGAAATATGAATGTACTATGACTGCGAGTGAAGACTGCAAGAATGCTTATCTTGAGATTCTCATGCTCAACCTCGGTGAGATGGATGTAGACATGGTGTCTCTTATGCCACAAGATACATATCATGGACATGGTATTCGTAAGGACTTAGCAGAGGCTTTAGAGGGACTTAATCCTAAGTTTATGCGTTTCCCTGGTGGATGTGTTGTTCATGGTGGAGGCGACGGTTTCTGGAATACTTATCGTTGGAAGACAACAGTAGGTCCAAAGGAAACTCGTAAGGCTCTCAAAAATACATGGGGATATGGTCAGTCTATGGCTGTAGGTTATTTTGAGTATTTCCAGCTCTGTGAGGATATGGGAATGCAACCACTTCCAATTTTACCTTGTGGCGTAAGTTGCCAAGGTGTGAATGGCGGTTGGGGCATGTGGCCTGAACAGGCTCAGGAAGCCCTTCCTATGGACGAAATGGATGAATGGGTGCAGGATGCTCTTGACCTTATTGAATGGGCAAATGGAGATGCTACTACGAAGTGGGGTAAAGTGCGTGCAGAGGCTGGTCATCCAGAACCTTTTAACCTCAAGTATCTCGGTATAGGTAATGAGGAAAAGATTACTCCTGAGTTCTGTGAACGTTTCAAGTATATATATGATAAAGTGACTGCAGCTCACCCTGAGATTGTTATCGTGGGTACAGCGGGGCCAGGTTCACATAAGGGTAATCCTGATTATGAGGCAGGATGGAAGTTTGCTGAAGAAATCGGTCTTCCAATTATAGATGAGCATTATTATGATCCTCGTAAGATGTTTGTGGACAATCGTCAGTATGATAATTATCCAAGAGACCGTAAGACTAAGGTTTATCTTGGAGAATATTCTGTTCAGGATAGAGGTCATGGTCAGATGAACCAATGGGGTGATGCTCTTGCAGAAGCCATTTACCTTATGCATGTTGAGCGTAATGCAGATGTTGTAACTATGACTTCATACGCCCCTTTGTTTGCTTATAAGCATAATACGAACTGGAATCCTAACATGATTTATTTCGACAATGAGCGTCCATATTTCACTTGTAGCTACTATGTGCAGCAGATGTTTGGACACTCATCAGGTAATTATTTCTATGGTGACTGTGTGAAGTTTGCAAATGGTGAAAATGAATTTGATAATCATTTACTTGGCCAGTCTGTTGTGCTTAATACTAAGACACGTGAACTTTTTGTTAAGGTTGCTAATAATACGGCTGAGACAAAGACTGCAACTGTCAATCTGTCTCGTTTCTCTATCAAGTCAAATGCCGTAAAGACAACTCTCTCTGGTAAACTTGATGATGAAAATAATTATGATAAGCAGCCTGTTACTCCTGTTAAGGAAAATATCAAGGTTAAGAAGAATATGACTCTCGAATTGGCTCCATATTCAGTTCAGATGATTTCTATGAAGCTTTAAGCTAAAAGAAAATATTTTTTCGAAGAGCTATTCTAATTGGATAGCTCTTCTTATATTCTATGGAATTATAGGATGGACTAGCCGCCGCGCAGGCAGCCGTAGAGGCATGATTTTAACATATCGACATACAATAATTTAATTACGAGGAGTTAAAGTGATACTATAACACTTTAACTCCTTGTTTTTTCTATTATAATAGCTGCTATTCCGTGTAACAATCGCCAATTCTGGCAAACGGTATAAGTTTTTTTTAAGACCAACTGTTTTACATTATAAGAGTATATAAGAGTCTTTTCTTATTGTATCGCCTGTGGCTTCGTTGCCACAGTTGATGTTTGCCCAGACACAGGCAGACATCACTTCTGTTTCAGAATCTCTTCCCTATACCTACTTGGGGTAAGCCCTGTCAATC
>JAILIJ010000065.1 GCA_024695315.1 Bacteroidaceae bacterium | reverse complement strand
TAACAGAAAAGACACACTACATATCTTCAACAGGTATCGGTGGTCTGCCTGCAGATCCAAAAGCTATCATCCAATTGGGCACATACGCTCTTACTGGATTTGAGCCAAAACAGCAGAGATATCTCTACGCACCTACCCATCTCAACCCAACATACGAGTATGGTGTGACATTTGAACGCGGCACACTCGTAGAGTATGGTGACAGAGGGCACATATATATTTCCGGAACAGCTTCAATCGACAATAAGGGCAATGTGCTGCATGTCGGCGACATCGTAAAGCAGACAGAACGTATGTGGGAAAATGTTGAGGTGCTTCTAGCTGAAGGCGGCATGAACTATAACGATGTCATGCAGATTATCGTTTACCTTCGTGACTCTGCAGACTATAGCGTAGTAAGTAAGATGTTTGAGAAGAAATTTCCAAACACTCCTTATGTCCTTACACTTGCACCAGTATGTCGTCCTACATGGCTCATAGAAATGGAATGTATAGCAGTAGACAAACGTAAGACTGATTACAAAGAATTCTAATGAAGAAAATTGCACTCACTATTTACGCAGTACTCTGCGTTATCATGGCTGTTGCAACATTTGTTGAAAACAGTTACGGTACAGAGTTTGCATATAGACACTTCTACGGTTCATGGTGGTTTTATCTGCTATGGGCCGTAGCACTTATTCTGTCTATTCCATTTTTGTTTGACCTATGCAAGCATATTTGGGAAACCAGCAAAAAATGGTATGGCAAAGTATTTGGCAAAAATGTTAGCAACTGTTTTATCGCTCTTGCCATCGCAAGTTCTTTTGTCACAGTACCAGCCAATGCCAAGGAACCTAAGTGCATCAAACTGGAACAGGCAGAGGAGATGA
Organism: Bacteroidaceae bacterium; assembly: GCA_024695315.1. GTDB lineage: Bacteria > Bacteroidota > Bacteroidia > Bacteroidales > Bacteroidaceae > Minthosoma. The sequence continues at coordinate 2,260 of JAILIJ010000065.1, read as the reverse complement.
AGTCCTTACAAGTGGTCTTCAATAATCGAATATGTCCATTCAATACTGTTGCTCGTGACTTTACTCAAAAGATTACAGGCAAGCATAAGTTCAAAGGGCTTACAGCAGAACAGATTCTCATCTCATGGAGTCTCCACCCTGAGGATTGGAAAGACATCAAGATGATAAAAGTTAAGAAGAAAGCTGCTTTAGAAGAATTGGGAGTAACAACAGACAGAGCCGCTTTTGCCGACTTCTTCGATTCAAGCATGCAGTACAGACTCACACCAGGCAAATATCCCGATATAGAAGAGAAGCTATCTATTATCATCATGGCCACCCGAGGCGAACTGTATGAGCCTCTGCCAAAACAGATGACTCCAAAGCCAGAAAACAAGATTAAAGCAGAAATACTATACAACAGCATCTCTTGGAACCTTATCTTGTTCATTTGCTGTTTTTGCTTAGCCATTCTGACATTTGTTGATAAAAAATGGAAATACGGCAACACGATAAACAAATGTGTCACAGCCGTCATTTGGATTGCACTTATTGTGTGTCTCTGCCTACGTTGGTATGTCTCAGAACATCTCCCAATGACCAACACTTTTGAGACCATGCAAATTGTAGCCTTGTCTACGCTTACTATTGCTACGTTCTCAAATAAATGGAGAAGCTACGCACTTATCGTCTCTGGCGCCGTACTACTGGTAACTCACATATCTTCGCTCGACCCTGTCATAACGCCACTTATGCCAGCACTCCAGTCGCCTTGGCTTGCAAGCCACGTTACGACAATCATGATATCATACGCCCTATACGCAATTCTGCTTTTCCATCCAGACCGCAAAATTCTTATTTGGGCAGAAATACTTCTCGGTACAGGAATCTTATTAGGAAGTATTTGGGCAAAAGACGCATGGGGAACTTACTGGAATTGGGATCCAAAGGAGACATGGGCGCTTATAACTCTCATTGTCTATATGTACCCTCTCCATACAGCTACTTTACCATGGTTTAGAAATGAAAAGCATCAGAAATGGTACCTCAGAGTCGCTTTCCTAACGGTTCTAATGACATATTTCGGATGTAACTACATACTTACTGGTATGCACAGCTATGCAAATAGCTAAATATTTAGCAATATAGAGACATAAAAAGATGATATTTACACGATAAATCTCTTTTGCACATCACACCCCAAAAGGCCGGTTTCGCAATGAAACCGGCCTTTTCTTTTATATTTTTTCTATAAAAGTGAAGAATTCACGTTTAACTCAATTTTAAGTCATGTTTATCAGGCAATTCACTCCACCTCTCTCCATAAGCGTCATAGGCATCAGTAACAACAACGAAGCAGTCTGGATCTATGAGGCGCAAATTAGCTGTAACATCCTCGACTTCACGCATGTGAACAACCATCATAAGCGTATCACGCTGCTCAAGGGTGTATAATCCAGAAGAAGGCAACAAAGTTGCAGTTCTGTCCATATCCTCAAGTATGAAGTCACGCATACGATTTTTATCCTTAGTAATGATGAAAATAAGCTTATTATTTTTTGTTCCAGACACTACAAGTCCAAGAGTCTTCGAAGCTATATATATACAAACGAGAGAATAACCAGAAAGAATCCAAGAGTGCTGCCCTGTGCCATCACTTCCTAAGCCCATTCCAATAACAAGAAGTCCGAACAGTACAACCGAAGCATCAACGGCAAGAAGGGCACGGGAAAACTTCACTCGTAAATACTTATGAAGTAACATAGCAACAATATCAGACCCACCCGAAGTTGAACCACATCTCATAATTATCCCCTCACCTATTCCAACGATTACAGGTCCAAGGATAGATGCCAACATAAGATCGTTTGACAAATCTATACATCCTCCAGCAAGCAGAGAAGGGTCAAGGCTTCGAAGTGCCTGTTGCGAAGGATATGCTATCATAGACAAAACATTCATAAAAAAAGGAGTCACCAACGAAGCAAGAAGTGTCTTTGCCCCAATTCCCTTGCCCAAGAAAAAATAAGATAGTATCAATAATGGAATACCAATAATATATCCAAACGTACCAACTTGAATATGCGGAATAAGAGTATGTAAAACTATACTTGTTCCAAAAACACCTCCAGGAACGAGTTTATAAGGGTTGATGAAGAACACAAACGCTACGGATACAAGAAAACATCCGAGCAAAATCCCCATGTATTCAACTAAAGATTTCTTCAAATTACTTTTCATATCTTTCTTAATTTTACGCAAAGTTACGCACTTATTTTCT
>JAILIJ010000032.1 GCA_024695315.1 Bacteroidaceae bacterium | reverse complement strand
TACAAACAGGGGTTACACATCGGTACAAAGGGGTTACACATTGGTACAATTTTTCCTTTGTCAGTTTAGCGACATATTATACCTTTGCGCCGAAATAAGAAGGAGAAACGAAAATAACTTAAACTAAATAATTGATCAGATGAACAAATTATTTTTATCTATTGTAATATCTTTATGTTTTGGATCTGAATAGAAACAATGCAGGACGTTTTAAGCATACTCACTAGACAGAATGGTATGGAACTCCATATAAAACTCAAACCATAAATATTCATACAACAAAATATATACAACAATGATTAAAAAGAGTTTTTTATTATTAATCGTGATTGTTTTAACCTTTTCTTGTTCTGACAAAGAGGATAGTAAAATAATTGCTATAAATCCTGGTTTGATAGAATTATCAGATGATTTGCAAGAATCCTATTTTCAACTTGCGGAAGGAGATTATCCAATGTATGGGTTTAGTATAAATTATGACTTGGATGGTAAAAATGAAGTGTCTTATAATATAGCACGAGAAATATTAGCATCGGAACAGACTGTTATAGAACTATCTGATAGGAATAAGGCTACATTCTATTGTCAAGATGGTAAACTCCAGAAATTAGAATTTGACTTTATGACTATCTGTAAAGTGGAAAAAGGAAAATACAAAGTTCAATTGCATAAGAATGGTAATCATAAATTACCATATATTATTGATTTCGGATTCAATGTTCCTGACGGAATTTCAACAGTTGCAGTTCTAATAAAATAACATTTCAACTTTAATGTGACTGGTATGTCTGATTATAATGTGAACAATGTTATTCGAGATTTGAAGGTAGGAAACAAAATTGTCGTTATGTCTGGTTTTGATCATTATAGACATGTTTGTTTTTTTGGGAAAAAGTACTATTCTGGTCATGCTTGGGTTGTTGATGGATATATTGACCAAATAAAAAATGGTGTTAATACAAAATATATACATTGTAACTGGGGATGGAATGGAAACTTAGATGGCTATTTCCAAAGTGACTATCTAAATGCTGATAATGGTGTCCGCTTTGATGACAATGGAAACAGTTATTCTTATGAAGCAAATTTGGGTAAACAAATAAATTACAGAGAAAAATTAAAAACAGCAACATTTACAAAGTAACAAATAATTATTATGAAGAAAATTTATTTTATGTTTATTGTGTCATTATTAGCTTCTCTCTGTTATTCTTGTGATAAGTCTGATGATGTACAACAAACGAATCTTAGTCCTTTTGAAGCATATGTAAGATTCCTTTCTCCATTAGGCAATAATATTGCTGATTCCTTAAATTTATGTGTTGGTGAAACATGCGATTTGACTGGTGGAGTTAATGAAAATATGTATGTTGATGTAATTCGAGAAAGTGATGAGAAGCGATTGGTTGAAAGTATCTATGATAAAGTTGAGTGGGGAAAAGTTGATGTAGAACATTCTCCAGCGAATATTTTCCCAATTTTAGGACAAGGAAAAGTTAATACGATATTGGGAATACGTTATTTCGATAGTCATGTTTGGGCAGATAATGCAAAAGAATCTGATGATGTTTATCGTATTAATATGACAAGTCGTTTACTTTTTGGCGATTCTGAAATACATGCGTTAAGGTTGTATGTACATATCTATGGGTGTGGCGATTTCAAAATATACAAGTGTGAATTTGATGGTATGGATATCACAACACCAGAGATGTATGGAATATACATGACCGATGGCCGAAGAGCAGGAACCATAGCGTTAAATATTACTGTTAATCGATAAATATTTTTATAGTACACTCACACATTTTGGTAAAAAATCAGCTTGAACTTGGATGTTAAATGTAAATTCTGTCCTATTGTTCACTGATGTTGATAGCACATCTAACCGAATTGAGGTGAGGAGAGTGGTTTCATCAAAAAGTGGAGGGAAAGGTTTTTCTTTCCCTTTTTGTTTGTTGCTTCGGGAAAAGTGTCAGTATGTGAACAGTTATACTGGCATCCTCAGTTTATAATTGGAGATTTGAAGACGCAATCTTTAACTAAAATTTGTAATTTGCCAAAAGCAAAAGCATTATTTGCATTTAACAAAAGTGATTATGTTGATAGTTCTTGTTCAAAATGTAAGGCTTTGGATTTTTGCAATACAAATAAAAGAAGATGTTATGTGAAGACAATTAAGGCTTACGGGACAGATAATTGGAACTATCCAGATCCAAGATGTGAATTCTCTCCTAAGGTAGAGTCTGGAATGATATATAAGTAATTATAAAGATATGAAAATAAAATTAGTTTTGCTATTTTCTTGCATATTCTTTGTAGCAGTAAAAG